>CAYZQQ010000234.1:0-5766 GCA_964480075.1 uncultured Anaerolineaceae bacterium | reverse complement strand
GATGCCGACACGCTGCAAGTGCTGACGCTGGCGTGGATGAACGCGGAATCGCTGCGGTTGACGCTGGAAACCGGCGAAACGTGGTTCTGGAGTCGCTCGCGGCAGGAATTGTGGCACAAAGGCGCGACCAGTGGCAACACCCAAAAAGTGGTCGAGATGTTTTACGATTGCGATAGCGACGCCCTGCTGGTAAAAGTCCATCCGGCGGGACCCGCCTGCCACACCGGCGCGGTGAGTTGTTTTTTTAACGCGATAGAATAAATTTTTCATTATTCATTTTTAATTTTTCATTGAACTTCCCCGGAGGTATTTTATGTCTGTAACAGCAATTGTAGGCGCGCAATGGGGCGATGAAGGCAAAGGGCGCGTGGTAGATTTTATCGCCCAGAATGCCGATATGGTCATCCGTTTTCAGGGCGGCGATAACGCCGGACACACCGTCGTCAACGATTTCGGCACATTCAAATTGCATTTGGTGCCGTCCGGCATTTTTAACCCGAACACCGTCAATCTGATTGGCACTGGCACGGTCGTCAACCCAGACAGTCTGCTGGAAGAAATTGCCACCGTGGAAGCGGCGGATGTTTCCACGGCGAATCTGTTTCTCAGCAACCGGGCGCAACTGGTGATGCCATACCATCGAATGTTGGATGGGCTGCAAGAATCCGCCCGTGCTGAAAAGAAAATCGGCACCACCAAAAGGGGCATCGGACCCGCCTATGCCGATAAAGGCGCTCGACGGGGGCTGCGGCTGGGCGATTTACTCCATCCCGATTGGTTGAAAATGCGATTGCGTCCCGCGCTGGAGAATGCCAACCGCGAAATCACCCATTTCGGCGGCGAACCGCTCTCGCTGAACGTGCTTTTTGAGGAATGTATGGCGTGGCGCGACGCGCTGGCAGACCGTATTGTGGATGCCCTGCCGCTTGTGCGCGATATGTATCGCAGCGGAAAAACAATCGTGCTGGAAGGGCAACTCGGCGTGATGCGCGATTTGGATTGGGGCATTTACCCGTATGTCACCTCATCGAATCCCACCGCCAGCTTTGCCCCCAGCGGCGCGGGACTGCCCCCGCAGGCGATTAACCATGTGTTCGGGGTGGTGAAAGCGTACAGCACTGCCGTCGGCGAAGGTCCCTTCCCCACCGAATTATTCGATGACAACGGCACGTTTCTGCGGGAAAAAGGAAACGAATACGGCGCAACCACCGGTCGCCCCCGGCGCTGTGGTTGGTTCGATGGGGTGGCGATTGGATTCGCCGCGTATTTAAACGGTTTCACCGGATTGGCAATCACCAAACTTGATGTGCTGGATGGGTTATCGGAATTAAAGATTTGCACCCATTACCGTCTGCCCGATGGTTCACTGATTGATTATGTGCCCGACACCACCATTCTGGAAACAGTCAAGCCGGTTTATGAAACGTGGCGGGGCTGGGACGAACCGACCACCGCCGTCCGCCGCTGGGATGATTTGCCGGAAAATGCAAAACAATACCTCAAACGCATCGAAGAGTTGGCGGGCGTGCCGCTGGCGTTCGTGTCAGTCGGGGCAGAACGCGCGGCGATGATTGTATTGTAAATGCTCCGTAGCCCCACACTCTAATTATTGATGGCTGAAAGCCGCATTCTCAAAAGGACACGCTATGTCAGATTTTATCACCACCCTCACCCAAATCATTGAAGACCGGAAACAACACCCCAAACCCGATTCGTATACCAACTATTTGCTCGACCATCCGCAAAAGTCGGCGCAAAAAGTGGGCGAAGAAGCCACAGAAGTGGTTATTGCCGCGTTGGTGCAAAATGATGACCGGCTACTGGATGAAACGGCAGATTTGGTGTATCATACTCTGGTACTACTCAGCACCCGGAACATCCGCTGGAAAGACGTTTTACAGCGATTGGAAACACGACATCACCCGTAAAATCGATTATGCCGGAGCGAAAAAAACTTATCCGCCAACTGCAAACACAATTGGAAGCGCATCAAAAGAATCTCAATTATGCGGAAGAGCAAGAGGCACGATACGGTCCGCTGTCTGTGCCGCTGAAGTTGCACAACCAATTGGCACGCGAACGCGAAATTGTTGACGCGCTGCAACAGCGGCTGCGCCGATTGAAAACGCTGCCGCCCGCATCCGGCAACACACTCACGCGATTGAAGGCACTCGCCGCCGCAAACATCCCCACCGTTGCCGCCGTGGACAATGACGTCCATTGGCACGGTATCATCGCTGAGGTAGCCACGGCATTCGGCTATCCAACTGAGAAATATACAGTGGGACAAGTTTTGGCGCACACAAACGAGTTTTGCCAAGCAAAACACACCATCGCGGTGCTTGGGCTGCCCGCACCTTCCGAATTTTCGCGGACGCTGACCATAAATTCGTGGACAAAAATGGTGGTAGCGGTAAGCAAAACAATGCCCACCATTTTATTTACCACGCGCGAATCGCGTTCGGTGGCGATTGCCACCCGCTATGCGCTATTGAAACACGATGTCGCCAGCATCGCCATCCTGCAAAAAGAAACCTTCACGTATGAATGGTTTACCAAAATGTTCAAAAAAGCGCTTGAAGCGCAGGCAAATTAGATGATTCCCGAAAACCATCATAACAAAGAAATTGCCGCACAATTTCCCACCCATACTTTCGGCAAACACGTAATTTATTTCAAACAGATTGCATCTACCAATGATTATTTGAAGAAAGTTCTGACCGCTGACACCCCGGAAGGGACGCTGGTTTTAACAGAAGAGCAAACTGCCGGGCGCGGACGATTTGACCGCACGTGGGTTGCACCGCCGCGCAGCAGTTTGCTCAGTTCGCTTCTTTTTCGTCCTGATTTTCTGCCGCCCGAGCGCGCCCAATTGCTGACGATGGTCTGCGCGCTCGCCGTCGCCGATGCAATTGCCGAGCAAACCGGCATCGCCGTCAGTTTAAAATGGCCCAACGATGTAGTTTTCGGCGGGAAAAAACTCGCCGGGATTTTAACTGAATTGGGCACTTTCGGTGAGCATCTCGATTGGGTGATTGTGGGTGTCGGGCTGAATGTGAACGTCGATTTTGCCGCGATTGACCCATCGTTGGCGGAAACCGCCATCAGCCTGCAAACAATTGCCGGTCACCCCGTTCCGCGCGGCAGGTTGTTGCCCGCATATCTCATTCAGGTTGAAAAACGATATAATGCCCTGCGCCACAGTGAAAGCCCGTTCGCTGAATGGAAGTCGCGGCTGGAAACGCTGGGACAGTCCGTGCGGGTGAACACCCCGCAGGGAATGCTGTCGGGGGTGGCGGAAGATGTGTCTGACAGTGGGGCGTTGCTGGTGCGGCGAGAGGATGGGCAATTGCAAGAAATTCTGGCGGGAGATGTGCTGCGCGCGCATTAATTATCGGTGCATATGAACAAAAAACGGGGAACAGAATTGTCTGTTCCCCGTTTTATCTTTTCCAACTGGGATTTATCCCATACTTTCTTTTACCAATTTTGCCACTTCTGTGGGGAGAGTCGCTACTTTTACGCCAACGGCTTCCAGTGCGGCAATTTTTTCGGCGGCAGTGCCTTCGCCCCCCTGAATGATCGCTCCGGCATGTCCCATTCGTTTGCCCGCGGGTGCGGTTCGCCCGGCAATAAACGCGGTGACCGGTTTGCTCATATGTTTGGCGATATATTCCGCAGCTTTTTGTTCATCCGTGCCGCCAATTTCGCCGATGAGCACCACGTATTCGGTATCGGGGTCGGCTTCAAACAGTTTCAGCACATCGATAAAATTAGTGCCGATGATGGGGTCGCCGCCGATGCCGATGGCGGTACTCTGCCCCAAATCCAAATCGGTGAGCGCCTGAACCACTTCATACGTGAGTGTTCCGCTGCGGCTAACCAGCCCGACATTGCCCGGTTTGTGAATTTGCGCCGGCATAATGCCAATTTTGGCTTGTCCGGGCGTGATGAGACCGGGGCAATTGGGTCCAATCAATCGAGCATCTTTTTGGTCCAAAAAGGTGCGGACTTTTGCCATATCCAGCACGGGGATGCCTTCGGTGATGCAGACAATCAGTTGGATGCCTGCGTCGGCGGCTTCCATAATGGCGTCGGCAGCGAACCGCGCCGGCACGTAAATGATGGATGTATTCGCGCCCTTCGTTTCGACAGCTTCTTTCACCGTATCGAACACCGGCACGCCAAGTGTCCATTCGCCGCCTTTGCCGGGGGTCACACCGGCGACCACGTGGGTGCCGTATTCAATCATCTGCTGAGTATGGAAATTCCCTTCGCGTCCGGTAATGCCCTGCACCACCAGCCGAGTATCTTTGCCCACTAAAATGCTCATGCTTGCCCTCCTTTAGCCATGGCGACGGCTTTTTGTGCCGCTTCGCCCAGCGAGGTGGCGCTGGGAAAGTTTGCCGCTTGCAAAATGGCGCGTCCCTCTTCTTCATTGGTGCCAACCAACCGAGCGACCATCGGGATGTCGGTTTGTATTTCTTGCAAAGCTTCTAAAATACCGTTGGCAACTTCATCACAGCGAGTAATGCCGCCAAAAATGTTAAAGAGCACGGCTTTTACTTTGGGGTCAGCCAAGATGATACGCAGTGCAGCCGCAACTTTTTCGGCTTTTGCACCGCCACCAATATCAAGGAAGTTAGCAGGTTCTGCGCCGTAATATTTTACGATGTCCATGGTTGCCATCGCCAGCCCGGCGCCATTGACCATACAGCCGATTTCACCATCAAGTTTGACAAAGCTCAAGCCGGCTTCACGCGCGGAACGCTCTGATTTGTCTTCTTCCTGACGGTCACGCATCGATTCTAAATCGGGATGGCGGTAGAGCGCGTTATCATCAAGCAGCATTTTGCCGTCAACTGCCAGCAATTTGCCTGCGCCGGTGACAACCAGCGGATTGATTTCTGCCAAACTTGCATCGGAATCAACAAACGCCCGATACAGCCCTTTGGCGATTTTTACAAATTGGTTGATGAGTTTGCCGCGCAACCCCAAATTGAACGCCAAATTTCGGGCTTGAAAATCCTGCATCCCCAGCAAGGGGTCAACCGGCAGGCGAATGATAGCATCGGGGTTCTCTTTTGCCACAATCTCAATTTCCACGCCGCCTTCGGATGAAGCGATGAATACCGGTTTATGGACGGCACGGTCGATGACGATACCGAGGTAAATTTCTTGTTTGATGTCGGCGGCTTCATCCACCAGCACTTTTTCTACCGTCAGCCCTTTGATGTCCATACCCAAAATCTTCTGAGCGACAGTTTCTGCATCGGCAGGGTTGCCGGCTAATTTTACGCCACCCGCTTTACCGCGTCCCCCCACCAACACCTGGCTTTTTACCACCACTCGCCCGCCTAATTTCTCGGCGATTGCTTTTGCTTCAGCGGGAGTGGTTGCAACTTCGCCGTTCGGAATCGGAACCCCATACTGCGCGAAGATACGTTTACTCTGATATTCGTGTAATTTCACATAACCCTCCTTTGGATTAATTTAAGGATCAGCGCACGAAATTTTTCCGTGCGCTCACTTTCTCGCTTTGTTTTTCCCTGCCTGATTATAGCACCGCTCCAAATGTGTGCAAAAAATTACCAACATTTGCAAACACGCCTCACTCCAAAAACATTTCCTATAGGGCAATCGCATACTATTTTTCTATTGGAAAAATCATTGGGTTTTGTTGTATTTGTCCACAAATTCATTATTTCGAGATGTCATTCCGGAAATTTCCGCAGGAAATTATCCGGAATCCATTTTCTGGATTCC
>CAYZQQ010000233.1:0-5769 GCA_964480075.1 uncultured Anaerolineaceae bacterium | reverse complement strand
TGGCGTGTTGCGCTGGTTTCTCATCCCCAAAATATTAAAATAGTCATATAATTTATAACGCTTCACTGCCGGATGCAAGAGGACAACTCAATGGCGATTTTCTCCAATAAGAAGACGAAAACTCTCTCAAACGTTGATGCTGCGTGGCTCAGTATGGAAGACCCCACCAACTTAATGATGGTCACCGGGGTGATGATGTTTGACCAGCCGATTAATTTCGAGCAGCTGAAAAATACCGTGAGTCACCGGTTGCTATCCTTTGACCGTTTTTCTATGCGGGTTGTCCAGCCGAAAAACCGTTTTGGCAAACCTTATTGGGAAAAAGACCCCACGTTCGATTTGGCGGCGCATCTGCACCGAATTGCACTGCCGGCACCGCACGACCAAACCGCACTGCAAAATTTGGTGAGCGATTTGATGAGTACGCCGGTGGATTACAACCGCCCGCTATGGCATTTCTACCTCATTGAAAATTATGGCGATGGCTGTGTCTTGCTGGCAAAACTGCATCATACCATCGCCGACGGAATTGCGCTGGCATACATTTTGCTGTCGCTGACAGATGATTCACCCAGCGCGCCGGAGCCATCGTCGCCCTCCCCCGAAACCACACGGCAGCAAGGGCGACTGGCATCGTGGGTGAATAGCGTTTTTTCGCTGGCAAAAACGTCCACCAAACTGACCGGCAAGCTGGTCGGCGAAGGGTTGGACGTGCTGGCAGACCGTTCGAAATTGACAGATTTGGCGCAACTCGGCGCGGATGGCGCTGCCAGCGCGGGGCGGTTATTTTTGCGCTTGCCTGACCCGCACACAATTTACAAAGGTAAGTTGGGCGTCGCCAAACGGGCGGCATGGTCACGACCGCTATCACTGGCAGATGTAAAAACCGTCGGCAAAGTAACGGGTGGCACGGTAAATGATGTGTTATTGACCGCTATGACCGGCGCATTGCGGCGATATATGGAATCACGCGCAGAAAAAACAGACGGCGTAAATTTCCGGGCGGTTGTCCCCGTGAATTTGCGCGCGATGGAAGATGAACCGGAATTGGGCAATCATTTTGGATTGGTGTTTTTATCGCTGCCGGTGGGCATTGCCGACCCGGTTGACCGGCTGTATGAGCTAAAAAAACGAATGGACGCGCTGAAAGGAAGTACAGAAGCGGTGGTAGCCTTCGGCATTTTGGGCGCCATCGGGCTGTCACCCGCCGAAATTCGCAAAATTGTGATTGATATGCTCCAAGCCAAAGCCACGGCGGTGATGACCAACGTACCCGGTCCGCGCGGGCGGCGGTATCTGGCGGGCGTACCGATGCGCAGCGTGATGTTCTGGGTTCCGCAAGCCGGGCGACTCGGATTGGGCCTCAGCATTCTCAGTTACGCCGATGAAGTTCGGTTAGGGGTAGCCACAGATGCACAGTTGGTTTCCGACCCGGAACGCATCACGGATGCTTTCCACGCTGAATTTTTGGAAATGATGCACCTGGTAGAGCTGGCAAAACGAGAGACTTCACAGCGCAGGACTCCCGCCGATAACCGCTGTCAAGCCACAACCCAAGCGGGACATCGCTGCAAAAATAAAGCGCTGCCCGGTTCGCAATATTGCCGGGTACATCAGCAATAGACCTTTTGCAAAAGTCATGTAGGTCACGTTTTTAACGTGACACCTTGATAATTTGTCACGCTACAAGCGTGACCTACACATGTTTATGCTAATTTAGCTACTTATGCAAGAGATCTAATGAGTTTACCGGATTACACCGCTCGAATCGAGTAAATTTGACATAATGTAAATTTTTCGCGGTCAAGTTGACGCATTCCCAAATTTATCGTACAATAAAATGGTGACATAACGTTTTTAGCCACAAAAAGGGAGAAATAAAATGAAGAAGACGTTACTCGGCACAACTGTATTCATGTCTATGATTTTAGCGATACTGGCTCTGCCGGTACTGGCGCAGGGACCAACCAACCTCATCCAAAATGGTAGTTTTGAAGATGGGTTTGTGGAAGGTCTGGGCGTAGCCAACAATTGGGACTATTTTGCCAGCGATAATGTGGATGCCGGATTTTATGACGATACGTGGGGGTTGGTGGTCGCTGATGGCGAACACGCTCAACTTCTGGAGTTGATTGATTCCACGTCCACCGATTCGTATGCCGGTATATACCAAACGGTAACGGTTCAACCGGGACAGGCTTATCAATTGAGCTTTCAAGGATTGGTGCGCTCACAAGAAGGCAACATCAACGATTCCAATTGGGGCTATCGTATGCAGTATGCCGTCGACCAAACCGGAAACACAGACTGGCAAGCGGCGACAGACTGGGTTGAACTGCCGTGGGACGAAGAACCGCGCACCGCTCCCGCCAATGGTTCGGCGTATGTGATGCACACCGAAGTAACCACCTTCACTGCCACCAGCGATAGCGTTACCCTTTTCTTCCGCGCATGGAAAAAATGGGCAGACAACCGTGAAGGCAATTACGACCTCGATGCTGTAGAGTTGATTCCGGTGGATGCCACCGGCGCAGCGCTTCCGGAAACCGGCGGCACGCAAACTATCGCGTCACACTGGGGAACCATCGCCGGTGTGGGTAGCGTGCTTTTGCTGGGCATCCTGCTCGCCGGAGCGTTCCTCAACCAAAAACGCCGCCGAGAAGACCTGTAAACCCCAAAGGGGAAAATTATGACACGCTTAAAATTCATACTGACCATATCCATTATGATGATGCTGCTGGCACTTTCCGGCAGTCTCGCGCTGGCTGATGCGCCATCAAACATAAACTGGTATGTGCAATATTACAACAATCGTTTTCTGGAAGGCGCACCCGTCACCACCGGTCACGAAGTTGGCATCAACCACGAGTGGAATGCGCTTGCCCCCGCCACCGGCGTTTCTGTCGATGATTTTTCGGTGCGCTGGACGGGCAGCCGTTCCTTTGATGCCGGAGTTTATGAATTTTCGGTGAAAGTGGACGACGGGGTGCGGGTGTGGGTGGATAGCGCGCTGGTCATCGACCAGTGGAAAGAACAATCTGCGACCACCTATTCTCAACAAGTGTATCTCAGTGGTGGCGTCCATCATTTACAGGTTGCATATTTTGAAGCTCAAGGGTTGGCAACCATTCAGTTGGACATTCAACTGGTTACTCCCGACACCACATCTCCCGTTTCTTGGACCGCCGAATATTTTACCAATCCCTCGCTGGCGGGATCTCCTGCAAAAACCCAAACAGAAGCCGTCATTGATTACGATTGGGGCATCAACGCGCCAACCGGCGGCATTCCTGCTGATAATTTTTCGGTGCGCTGGACAACCAACACCCAATTTTTAGGCGGCACATACGATTTTAGCGCCACAGTGGACGACGGGGTGCGCGTATGGGTGGATGGCGACCTGCTCATCGACCAGTGGCGCGAACAATCTGCTACCACATTCACCGCGCAAAAAACGCTGTCCGCCGGGTCTCATCGGGTACAGATGGCATATTTTGAAGCCGGCGGCGATGCCGTCGCCAAACTGCAATGGCATCTCAGTGCGCCCGGCGGCGGAACGCCCACGCCGCCATCACCCACACCCTCCGGTGATGCCGTGACGGTTGACAATTTGGACCCCGGATTTTTGTGGGGCGGCGTATGGCGGTATCGGCACACCGCATACGGTGGACAACAACACAGCTATTTCTGGACGAAGAATGCCACATTCTACCCGGAAAATTATGGCAAATGGACACCAACTTTTGGACACGGCGGCAATTATGAAGTGTGGGTTTTCATTCCACCGGTGCCCAACGCCACCCATTATCTGCGATACCGGGTACTGCACGATGGCTCGCGAGCCGATAAAATTATTGACCAAGCCTATTATGGCGGCAACTGGGTGAGCCTCGGTACATATCATTTTAACGGCGATAATATCGGCAAAGAATTTGTGCTGGCATACGATAACACGCACGAACCCTACGCCAGCCGCACCATCGCTTTCGATGCCGTAAAATTTGTATCAAACTAAAAAGGTATCTTCTCAATAACTTGGGGTGAAACATTGGTTCGCCGCTGCATTTTGAAAAGATACCTAAAACGAGACGAACATCCGTAAAACCCTGACGGGTATGAATAGCCTGTCAGGGTTTTTTGTTGCACTCACCTTTGACGTTCCTCCACCGGAAACGTATAATAACCGTCCGGCGATTGAAGTGATTGATTTCACCTCAGACCGGAAATTGTTTTTGAAGGAGTTATCGTGCCAAGAGAAGAAAACTGGTATGCCGAACCGCACAAAAATCACGGCGGTTGCGGCGATGATGGCTGCGACGGCGGCGAGTGCGATTGCACCCACGCCTCTATGAGCGAACCGGAACAATTGCCACTCATCGAAGAAATAGCTGCGCTGTTTCCCAACGAATGGCTCGCATTCATTGTTCCCCCCGCAGAAGATGACGACCCCGCCCCCACTCACGGCAGGTTGGTCGCGCATAGCCCTCGCCCCGATGAGATTTTCGATGCGGTGAATGCCGTGTTGTGGAATCAGTGTGTGTACACCTTTTTCAACGGCGAGTTTGACCTGCTGGAAGCCAGTTATGGCGACACACTCGCCGATGAACCGCGAGTCGTCGCACAGCCAATGTCAACCAACCCGCTGGCAGGTGATGAACCCGTGCCGGACAAACTGCTCGACTTGATTTACTCGGCGGTAGACAAATTATATCAAAACCCGCCCAACCTCAGCGAAGCCATCCGCCGGTTGCGTATTGCCATCGTCCGTGCCAGCTACAATCCCGACAGCCCGTTGCATCCCATTTTAGACTCGGCGCTTGATGGGTTGGAAATTACTGACCCAGACATCCAAACGGTCATCTGGCAATTGGAAGAAAAACTTTCTGTGTTTAAAACGGCAATAATCTAGCCGCCAACTGATAAAAAATAATTAAAACTCAGGAATAAATATATGTCACAACTCATCAAACCCGAAGAAATCGGCATTCAACCGAATTTGCCCCACCGGAAACCGGAATGGCTGAAAATAAAACTGCCCACCGGAAACAAATATCAAGATGTGAAACGTCTCGTTAATGGACATCAACTGCATACCGTCTGCGAAGAGGCGATGTGTCCCAACCTCGGTGAATGCTGGAGTCGCGGCACCGCCACTTTTCTGCTGATGGGCGACATTTGCACCCGCAGTTGCAGTTTCTGCCACATAAAAACCGGACGCCCCCTGCCGCTGGATGAAGGCGAACCGCTCCGCATCGCCCAAACCGTGCTGCAAATGGAACTGAAACACTGCGTGCTCACATCCGTCAACCGCGATGAACTGCCCGACGGCGGCGCGCACATCTTTGCCAACACCATCGCAGAGATTCGCCGCGTGCTGCCCACCTGCACCACCGAAGTGCTCATCCCCGATTTTAAAGGCGATGATGCCGCGCTGAAAATGGTGATGGATGCCCGCCCGTCCATTTTGAACCATAACACCGAAACCGTGCCGCGGCTGTATCGCACCGTGCGCCCGCAGGCAAATTATCGCCGCTCGCTGGATGTTTTGCGGCAGGCAAAAGTGTTCGACCCGCATGCGGTCACCAAAACCGGCATTATGGTCGGCTTGGGCGAAACGAAAGATGAAGTTGTCGCGCTGATGAAAGATTTGCGGGCAATGGATGTGGACATTATGACCATCGGACAATACCTGCGCCCCACCCGCCATCATCTGCCCGTATATCGGTATGTTCACCCCGATGAATTTAAGGAATATCATGACATCGGGAT
>CAYZQQ010000232.1:0-5771 GCA_964480075.1 uncultured Anaerolineaceae bacterium | reverse complement strand
CCGGTATTCCCTTGGTTGGCAGGATGCCCATCACCGCCCCGAGGTTAATCATGCACCATGACTCATCCCAAAATCGTCACCGTTAACAATCAAATATCGGGGTCCGCTGGCTGCTTTATCGTTTTTATGTTTAAAATGTCTGCCAATAAAATACCCTGCTGATATGGCTGTCAGCAGGGCTGCACTTCGCTCATACCACTTCATTCAAAACTAATTTCCCTTCCGGTTTTTCGCTGCTATTGTCCATTTAAGACTTGCAACAACTGGTCAAGCACGGATTTCATCTGGTCAAGTTCTGCGCCGTAGGTTGCCCAATCGTTTTGCTGTAATGCCTGTTGTGCCGCGTCGTAATGTGCCGATGCCGATTCGGCGAGCTGGCGCGCGGTTTGGGTTGCCGGTGACGATGTTACCGGTGCGGCGGTTGACGGTGGCGCACCGGGGATCGGGACCGTGAGTTCCTGTCCCGTCAGAATGCCCAACAATTGCGCCAATCCTTCTGCCAGGGTTTTCGCCATAATCACTTGGTCGCCGCTGGCAACAATCACCCGTTTCAGTTCGGGGATGCGTCCGGATTCGGCTTGCAGGTAGATGGGTTCCACATACAGCAGGGCATTGCCCAGCGGGAGGACCAACAAATTACCGCGAATAACCTGTGAGCCCCCCTGGTCCCATAGCGAAAATTGCGCCGATATTCCGGGGTCTTGGTCAATGCGGGCTTCCAACTGTAATGGACCAAAAATTAGTTCGCGTTTCGGCAGGCGATACGATACCAGTTCGCCGTAATGTTCGCCATCGGAACGCGCCGCGAACCATGCCACCAAATTGTCTTTGTTGTGCGGCGTCAGCGGTTCAAACAATAGAAATTCTTCGCTTGTTTCGCCCGGCAAACGCGCAATCACATAATATGGTTCTACCGGTTGGGTGTTGCCGGAGTAATTTTCTTGCGGAATTGCCCACAAATCTTCTTTATTGTAAAAGACGTTGGGGTCTTTCATATGGTAGGTTTGGTACAGATTTACCTGAATTTTGAATAGCCCTTCGGGATAGCGCACATGGCTGCGTAACGTTTCCGGCATTTCTGATGCGGGTTTGAAAATTCCGGGGAAAATACGATTGTACGTTTGCGCCAGCGGGTCGTTCGGGTCGAACAGATAGAAATTCACCGTGCCATTGTAGGGGTCAATCACCGCTTTTACCGAATTGCGAATATAGTTAAATTGTCCCGCTGTGCGCGCCGAATATGGGTACAAGTTGGAAATGGTGTACGCATCTTGAATCCAATACAGCCGCCCGTCATCGCCGGCAACAATGTACGGGTCGTCGTCGTAACGCAAGAACGGGGCGATGGTGCGGATGCGGGTTTGAATCTGTCGGTGGAGCATAATCCGGCTGGCGTTGGTGATGTCTCGGCTGAGAATGATGTTGCTGTCGCCCAAGCGATAGGCGAATGCCAGCCGCTTTAAATAACTATCCATCGGCACGCCGCCCAGTCCTTCATAGTGCGTGTACACCGATTTATCCCCTTCGCCCGGATAGTCAAATTCACGTTCATTGGTTTTCACAAACACATAATCAGACGTGCTTTCACCATAATAAATTTCGGGGCGAGACACAGCCAAATCAATGGATGATTGCGGTGGCAGGTCTTTTATCCACAAATTGGGCAATCCCTCCGTTGTTACTTCGTTGACCGGATTCATCACCATCCCGTAGCCGTGGGTAAATTGCAGTTTCTGATTGACCCATGTGGGTGATTGCAGTTGCGATTTGTCCAATTCGCGCGCGGAAATTGCCACCTGTCGATATTTGTCATTGATTGTATAGCGGTCAAGGTCAACATCGTTAAAGGTGTAATAGAGCCGCAACTCTTGCAATTGACGGAACGTTTGCAACAGCGGGCGATAGTCCCACAGCCGAATATTGTTCAGGGTGTCGGTGTTGTTTTCCAATTCGGCAGACGAAAGATTCTTTAAATTATTAAATTCAGTTTCCTGCACTTGAGTTAAGTTATATGCCTGATTGGTAAATTTTATGTCGTTGGCAATATATGGCGCTTCGCGCTGCAATTCGTTCGGTTCCACCACAAACCGCTGTATTGCTCCGGGAACCACGCCGCGCAGTAAAAATCCGCCAATGAGCCAAATAAAAATTGCCGCCAGCGGAAAGACATTTTTCCGAATGAAAATGTTAATTACCAGCAACAATGCCGATAGCGCCGCCACGCCCATCATAATGCGCAACACGGGCAACACCACGTTTATGTCGGTGTAACTTGCGCCGAAAACCACCCCGCGGTCGCTATACATCAGCCCGAACCCATCAAGCCAGTGTCCCCACGCAAATGCCAAAAATATCAGCGCCCCAACGATAGACAGATGCAATTGGGCATAGGGCAGTAAAACGAACCGCCCCTCTTCCAGATTATCGCGCTGTTCCAGCAGATAAATGCCCGCCGCACCAAACAGCGATAAAAAGAGGACAATCACCAGCCAACCCTGTAAGAACTTCATCAGTGGCAGGGTAAAAATGTAAAAACTGACGTCCATCCCAAAAATGGGGTCGGCAATGTTAAACGAAACCTGCTTAAGGTATTCCAGCACCGTCAGCCAGTTTGCCGATGCCGTTGAGCCGACCAACCACGCCAGTAACAACGCGAATATCAACACCACGTATGTTACCATTTTCTGGGCAACCACCGCATCGTCGCTAAAAAAGACCGTGTTTCGTTTTACCAACCAGCGGGCGATGGTGGTATTTGCCAAAAACAAAATGACGAAAACCACTGCCGCCACCAAAAAGGCTATCACCTTGGTGGTCAGTTCAGTGGTAAAAATTTGGTCAAATTGCACCGCCCTGAACCATAGCCAGTCGGTGTACAGTTGTACCACTCGACTGAAACTGACAAAAACCACAAAAATTATAATGGCAGTCAGCCAAAACCGCCTCGGAATACGGGGAATATCTTCGGTGGGGACATTAGATCCCCGCTCACTGCCGGATTGCTGCGCTGCCATATCTTTTCTCCTCTGTGTGCATGGTCCGTATATCTCCATCAATCATTGTATGTAAAGCCGGTAGGAGCGCAAAAATGGACACGCTGCACACTCCGACTTCTCCCATTTGCTCCCCACATTTCTACCCATATAATTAGCATTCAGCGACAGCTAACGCTGATAGCTGACCGCTGAAAGCCAATTTCTGAAAGCCGATACCCTATGACCGAAAAACAACCGACACTTCCATATTTGCTGCTGACGCTGGCGCTGTCGATTTTCGCCGTTGCGCCGCTGACATATCCCGGCTATTTTCAAACCCACGCCGGATTCACCGCGCTGTGGGCGGTGGATTCCCTGCGCGAAAATCTGTTCAATCTGCGCTGGACTCCCCCGCTGACCGGCTTCGATGCCCTGCGCAGTGGCGGGCTGCTGCCCTATTATCTGGCGGCAATGTTGCCCCTGCCCGCACTGACCGCGCTGAAAACCGTCTCCGCCGTTGGGGTGCTGGCGGGCGCAGGCGGGTTGTATCTCTGGCTGAAAAGCTGGCTGGGCGCAAAAGGGGCGACGGTAGCGGCGCTGGCATACACCTATGCCCCGTTTTTGACCGCCACGCTGCTGGTGCGCGGCGCATTCGGCGAATCGTTTTTCTGGGGTGTGCTGCCGTGGGCGTTGCTGGCGGCAACCTATCTGGTTGCCAGCCCGACCCTGCCCGTTATGGCGATTGTCATCGTCTTTTGGGCGGCGCTCGGTTTGAGCCATTTGGGTCTGAGCGTGTGGGCGTGGGTCATGCTGATAGCCATGCAGGTTGGTTTCCATCGTCCGCAATCGCGCCCGCCGATTGCCATGTCCGCCATCGGGCTGGCAGTGGCGGCAATCATCACCGCGCCGCATGCGCTGGCATCCGCCGCGCCGAATTTGCCCGTCCCTGCCGACCACCTGGTTTATCCGGCGCAATTGCTGTCGCCGTTTTGGGGGTTCGGGGTATCTGTACCGGGCTGGCAGGATGGGCTGACCTTCAGTTTGGGTTTCGCCGCGATTGCGCTGGCGCTGGTGTCCATCTTCATTTGGAAAAATGGAAAAGATCCGCGCCCGTGGTTTTTCATCGGCACGGCAACGGCGGCGATTGTGCTGATGCTGCCGTGGATGCGCCGGCTGTGGCAACTGCCCGCCGTGCGAAATTCGCTGGCATACCCGTGGCAGCTACTCGGATTTGCCGCGCTGGCACTGGCGGTGCTGGCGGGTGTGAGCTTCTGGCTGGAACCGCAGATGAACCGGATGCCGTTTTTCGCCGCCGCGCTGCTGGTGGTACTCATTCCGGCATATCCCCGGCTGGAACCGAAATTCATCACCATTCCCATTCCCGCCGTGCCAGAAGCCATTTTCGGCGGAAACACCCTCCTGCTGATTGACCATCAATTCGAGGTGCAGAATCCGGTCAAACAGACGGATAACCTGCATCCCGTCGAACCGTTCATCCCGCTGAAAGATGCCGCGCCGCTGCAACCGGGCGACACATTTTATCTGACCGTCCACTGGCAGGCGGTGAATCCGCCGCAGAAAAGCCTGAAAATTTTCGGGCATTTGGTGGATAGCGCGGGAAATATCATCACGCAGGTGGATGTGCTGCCGCAAACCGGTGAACGCCCCACCGAAAGTTGGTTGCCCGGCGAATTAATATCTGACCGCTACACCTTCACCCTGCCCATCGATACCCCCGCGCCCGCGCAGGTGTGGCTCGGTTTTTATGACGGCGATACACTGGAAAGATTGTCCGTCGCAGGAGATGACAACGGGAGGGCGAAACTTTTAGTTCAATGAAAAATTCAAAATTCAAAATTCAAAATTATTTTTGCACTTTACATTTTTCATTTTGCACTGCCGAATTTTGGTTGACGCTTCTGCTCTCGCTGCCCGTCATCAGCCCGTTGCTGCAACCGGGCTATTTTTGGGGGGCGCACGATGCGCGGCATTCCGTCTATTTTTTATTCCAGTTCGATAAAGCTATTCGGGATGGAATCTGGTATCCGCGCTGGGCGCCCGATTTCGCTTTCGGGTTCGGGTATCCTTTTTTCGATATTTATGGACCGCTGTCATCGTATCTCGGCGAAGCGTTCCACCTGCTCGGTGCGGATTTTGTCACGGCGGTGAAAATTGTGTTCGGGCTGTCGGCGGTGCTGGCGGGTGTGAGCATGTACTTTTTTGTGCGGGATGTGCTCGGCGCGCGGGCGGGGCTGGTGGCGGCGCTGGTGTATGTTTATTTCCCGTACCATCTTTTTGATTTGTATGTCCGCGCCGCGCTGGCGGAATCGGTGGGGTTTGTGTTTATGCCGCTGGTGCTGTGGGGATTTTACCGGGTGATGACCACCCCTTCCGCAAAAACCATCGGCTGGACGGCGGTGGCGTATGCCGGATTGATGTTCACCAGCAATTTGCTGGCGCTGCTGCTCACGCCGATTTTGGGACTGTATGTGGCGGTGATGCTGGTTGCAGCACGTCCATTCCGCATAATGGACATTATTCGCCGCGCGATTTCGCCTGCGCTGGCGCTGTTCGGCGGGTTGGGATTGAGCGCGATTTTCTGGATGCCCGCATTTTTTGAACGGCAATATGTGCGGGTTGACCAGTGGATTGGCGGGCGGTATGCTTTCGGTGGTGATTTTGTGGATTTTTTTCAGCTCTTTTCGCCGCATTGGGGATTCGGTCCCAGCATTCCCGGTCCCAACGATGATGTCGGATTCCAAATCCCGTCCCAGGAAGGTCTCCGGTTTATCGAGA
>CAYZQQ010000231.1:0-5808 GCA_964480075.1 uncultured Anaerolineaceae bacterium | reverse complement strand
CTTTCGGCAAAATGGACGCCGCTCGCACCGCCAGTTCGCTCAAATTTATGGTGGACAACCAATTGCAGGTGTTGCTCGCCACCCCGCCCGACAAAGCCGCCAGCTTGCTGCCGTATGTCGATTCGGTGCGCACGGTGGTGCGCGAAAACAACCATGCCTTCGTCATAGAAATTGACAAAACGGATATGCTCGCCCGGTTGGAAGGGTGAGGCTCGGCGTGGTATAATTTCTGTGTACTGAAGGGTATTTTGAGATGAAATGATGAATGTCAACCAAAAAATTCTGGATGAAATTATCAGACGGGTGGTGCAGACGGCTTCGCCGGAAAAGATCATTCTTTTTGGCTCTGCCGCCAAAGAGGAAATGTACCCGGATAGTGACATAGATTTGCTGGTTGTTGCCGCAGGTGTGCATCGCAGAAAAATGGCGCAA
The DNA here is from genome assembly GCA_964480075.1 of uncultured Anaerolineaceae bacterium. Classification (GTDB taxonomy): domain Bacteria; phylum Chloroflexota; class Anaerolineae; order 4572-78; family 4572-78; genus JANTHQ01. The sequence continues at coordinate 5,376 of CAYZQQ010000231.1, read as the reverse complement.
GAAATTTACAAAAGCCTGTTTGGGGTGGGGCAAACGGTAGATGTGATTGTCGCTACGCCGGATGATATTGAACGCTATAAGAATTCTTTTTCATTGGTGCTTGAACCCGCACTCAAGAGAGGGGAAAGTCGTTTATGCCCGCGAATCGATTTCCACCGGATGACCCCCGTGAATGGTTGAATCGGGCAAAAAGTAATTTGGCAAAGGCGCGATACACTTCGGAACTGGCAGATGTGTATTTGGAAGACCTTTGTTTTGATGCGCAGCAAGCAGCCGAAAAAGCTATAAAAGCCGTTTTAATCTATTTCAACATCAGCAATTCCCGGTGTGAACCGGCTGCAAAGTAGCTGATAGCACACAGATTGCACAGATTACGCTGATTTTCACCGATTTTTTACTTTTATCCGAGCTAATCCGTTTAATCTGTGTCATCGGTGTTCTATTCCGACTTGGCAACTCAAAGCGTTTATCCAAAGCGGGAATTGCTGTATGAGCAACAGTGAGACTTAAGAATAAATGATGAAGGAGGCAGTTATGCTTTCAGAACAGGCGAAACGGGCAATTGAACACCTACCCGATGATAAAAAACAGGAAGCGTTGAATTTCATCAACTATCTGCTTTGGCGGCAGCAGCACGGCGGAAACGAGCAAACTGTCAAATATGATTTTTCTGATATTGCGGGCAAGTTAACATGGCGCGGTGATGCGGTTGCGGTTCAGAGAGAGATGCGAGATGAATGGTAAGCCCCATGCCCACCCTGACCTTTACCTCCACCGCCGATGTGCGCGCCATCATCAATCGCCTGCTGGATATTTTCGAGCGGCGCGGCGGCGCACCGAAACAAGCCGTGCGCGTCACGCTGTCCGACATCCCCGCCGCGTTGCCCGGTTATTTTAGCCAAACCGACCCCGCTCCGCGTGCCGCCGCCAACGAGCAATTGCAATCGCTGGCGGCGCAGAACGCCGTGCGGCTGGACTGGCAATCGGGGCAGAAAAATCACCTGCTGGCGCGGGTGGCACTGAACCCCGATGCGGTGGCGAATTTGTATGTGCTGGTCGATCGCCAACCGGTGGCGGCGCAACGGCAGGCACTGCGCGATTTGCTGTTGGGCAATCGTTTTCAATTGAGCGGCTGGCGGCGGCAAGCCGTAGAACACATTCTGGCTCAACTGAAAACCCACAAATCCCCATCCCCCTTTCGCTTGACCGACCCCGACTGGAATCAAGATGTGCTCACCGCACTGATCGCTCTGCCCGATGACAGCATCCCCCATGAAACCCCGTATCGCGTTTTCAGTGTGCGCCTCTTCAACGATAGCAAACGTTTTGAGGTGTTGAAAGATGTCATCGCCAGGCTGGCACGCCGACATCACCCCGCATGGCGGCATCTTGAATTGCCGGAAACGCTGCACGAATTGGGGCTGGTGGCAAATCCCGGTCATCTGCACCTGTTTGGGGCGTGGCAAATCGCCACCGTCGAGGGGCAGTTGCTGGCGTTGGATGGCTTCGCCCCGTCGGTGGGGATACCGGCGGCGCTGGCGGCGGAAACCCCGCGCGTCACCGTTTCGACGGGACGGGTGGTATGTGTGGAAAATCTGACCTCATTTTATGAACTGATTCGCTATGGTGGCGATGATTTCGCTGCGCTGTGCTTGTGGGGCAATCCGTCGCCCGCCACGCGCCATCTGCTGGCACAACTGGTGCAAACTTTGCCCGCCACCGTGCCGTTGCAGGTATGGGCGGATATCGATTACGGCGGATTGAACATTCTCTCGCAACTGCGGCGTGAAATTTCCTCCCGCTTTTCCCCATGGCGAATGGACATCGCCACGTTGGATGCGTTTGCGCGCTGGGGACAGCCGCTCACCGAAACTGACCGCCGCAATCTGACCCGCTTGCGCTCAAATCTTCATTTGGCGGATATACGCTCGTTGATTGACCATATTCTGAATCGAAACGTCAAATTGGAGCAGGAAGCGATTGTGTTGGGTTGAAAATCAAATCGGGGGGGATTGATGAAACACTTTCCAATAATTTTGATACTGGCTACAGCGATGATGCTGAGCGTCGCCTGCAATTCTGATGGCGGGCTGGTGGGGATTCCGTTCAAAAACGGGGTGGAATGTTTGGGCGAAGAAGCCCAACCGATTGCCGCGCCGATAATTTATGTGGATTCCGAGGCAAATGCCGACGCCGCCACCGGCACGGCGGACGCCCCGTTCCCCACGGTGGCGCAGGCGTTGTGCAATGTGTCGCCGGGGCAAACCGTGCGGATTGCCGCCGGAACGTATCGTGAATCGGTGGTGATGGGGCTGTTCGGCGGCGATGCGCCCATCGTCATTCAGGGCATTCCCGATACGCAGGGAAATCTCCCTGTGTTTGATGGCGAAAATCTGCGCACGGTAGGACTGGCACTGGTTGAAAGCCGCAACATCACGGTGGAGAATATCGAGTTTCGCAATTATTTGGATGAAGGGGCGTATGTGCTGACCGGCGCCGATATTACCCTGCGTGGCAACCGATTCATTGAAAATGGACGCACCTCTGCCGACCCTGACGTTGATGGTGAAGGGTTCGGGCTGCGAGTGGACGGCACGCAAACGGTGGTCATCGAAAACAATGAGGCGGTGGACAACGGTCCCGCCGCCGAGCGGGTGGCGCAGGGCACATTGGGCACGGGATTGGACACATTCGGCGCGCAAAACGCGACCATTCGCGGCAATCATGCCCATCACAACATCGGCGGGGGTATGCTGGTGGAGGATAGCGAGTCGGTATTGGTGGAAAACAACACCATCGACCATAACCAATTGGATGCCGGTGGCGATTATTGGGACGGCGCAATTTGGGTGGACGGCGGACACAACGTCACGCTGAAAAACAATACCATCACCGATAATGCGGGTCCGGGGTTGCAAATCAGCGATGAAGACAACCAACAGCCGGATGGATATGTGGTGGAGAATAATGTCATCACCGGCAATTTTTGGGGACTCTATCTGTGGAATTTCGGCACAAAAGATTTGCCGCCCGAAACTGTCGTCCGCTTCATGGGCAACACCATTGAAAATAACACCCGCCGCGATTTTTGGATTGTGGATTGGGAATGTCCGCCATCTGACCCGTGTGAATAAACTGCATCCAATTGGTGAATGAAACTGCGTGCGGTATAATCGGGGCGGATAAAATTTTTGGGTAGGGCAAATGATGCAGAACCTCAAAACCCGCTGGTTGGGTATCACCATCATTTTGGATATAATGTTGACGCTGACCGCATTGATCCTGGCGCGCTGGATTCGCGGCTATTTTCCGGCAGGCGTTTATTTGGATGACGGATTGGCGCTCAGTTATCTGGATAAACCGCTCTATTTTTCGCCGGTGCTGTTGCCGGTGGTGGCAATAATTTGGCTGCTGACATTTTCCGCGCTGTCAATTTACCACAGCCGATTTGTGGTGTGGCAATATCAGCGCACCCAGCCGATGGTGGTCGCCATCACCGGCGCGGTGCTGATGTTCGCCGGGGTGTCATACTTCGCGTTCCCAGAATTGTCGCGCTTTTTGTTCCTTTATTTCTACCTGCTTGACCTGCTTTTTCTGGTGGGCTGGCGCAAACTCACTTTTCAATTCCTCCGCAAAAACACCACGAAAAATATTCAACCCCGCCACCGCGTGCTGATTGCCGGCGATGGCGAATTGGCGACAGATGTGGCGACGGCAATTGACTCTTTCGCGTGGTCGGGTTTACGGCTGGTCGGCTTTGCGGGCGACGCGCCGAACGCGCTGGGGAGGCTCGGCGACCTGCCCGCGCTGGCGAAAACCCACGCCATTGACGAGGTGATTTTCGCGCTGCCGCCGGAACAGCACCCCCTTTTGCGAAAATTGGTGTTGCAATTGCAACCGCTATCGGTGAATTTGCGACTGGTGCCGGATGTGGTGGATTTGGCGTTTGTCCGCGCCACAGTGGAAGATTTCGCCGGACTGCCGCTCATCGGGCTGCGCGAACCCGCCATCAGCGCATTTGACCGGCTGGTGAAACGAAGTTTCGATATACTGGCGGCGAGCGCGCTGTTGGCGCTATCGCTGCCTGTCTCGTTGGTGACGATGGCGCTCATCAAACTCGATTCACCGGGCGCAATTTTTTACACCGCCCAGCGGGTAGGCGAGAGCGGCAAAATTTTCAAAATGCTCAAATTCCGCACCATGGTGGACGGTGCCAATCAACGGGAAACCGACCTGTTTGTGCGGAATGGCAGTTCTATCGGCTTGAAAAAAGAACGATACGACCCGCGTATCACCCGCATCGGGCGAATTTTGCGGCGCACCAGTTTGGACGAATTGCCGCAATTGCTGAACGTCATCAAAGGCGATATGAGCCTGGTGGGTCCCCGCCCGGAATTGCCGTGGCTGGTAGAGCGATACGAACCGTGGCAATATGTGCGATTTACCGTGCCGCAGGGGATGACCGGCTGGTGGCAGGTGAATCACCGCGCCGTTCAGCAGGCGTACAATGTGCGGGTGGAAGATGACCTCTTTTACATTCACAATTATTCATTTTTATTTGATGTGCGCATTTTGCTGATGACCGCATGGGCAATTGTGCGCGGCGACGGGGCGGTATAATGCGCCGAAAATGGGTGCAATGGACCGTGAGCGCTATTTTCAGCGCGGCGGTTATCATTTGGGCGGCATTCACGCTCGATTGGCGTACGGTGGGACTGGCGCTGGCTTCGGCGCGGTGGGGCTGGCTTCTGCTGGCGGTGGGGCTGGTATTCGTCACGTTTATCACCCGTGTCTTTCGCTGGCAGGCTCTTTTTTTCCCCGAAAAACAACCGGAACCAGCGCTTTTTTCTGCCCTGCTGATTGGGCAGGCAGTCAATTATATCGTGCCTGCCCGTGCGGGTGACGTGACTCGCGCGGTGCTGCTCAACCGGATGAGCGGGGCGAACACCGCGCAGACGCTCGGCACGGTGGCGCTGGAGAAACTGTGGGACATCGGCATGCTGGTGCTGTTCACCATCGGGTTGGGTATTTTTTTCCCGTTGCCGGATTGGTTGATTGCACCCGTGCGGGGAGTCGCCATTGGGTTGGCGGTTGCGGGGGTGGGGTTGGCATTTCTTTTGTGGCGACGGACTGACCTGCTGGCCATGGTGGAGCGGTTTGGCGCGCGTTTTTTGCCTGCGTTCCATGCAAAAATAAAAAAAATCCTATCTGCCGCACTGGATGGTTTTTCAGGCGTGCGCCATCCCCGCTCGATTGCCGCCGCACTATTTTGGTCGCTGGCAACATGGGGGGCGGGCGCGCTCATCAATGTGGCCGTGTTCCGTGCGGTGGGGCTGCCGCTCGGCGCGGCTCCGGCGGTATTGCTGCTGATTGTGT
>CAYZQQ010000230.1:0-5810 GCA_964480075.1 uncultured Anaerolineaceae bacterium | reverse complement strand
GCAGAACATGGGGCGCACATTGAATATCTGTTGTTGACCAACGGCAACAAAGGCAGCGATGACCCTGCCATGACGCCAGAACAGCTCAAAGCAATTCGCCAGCGTGAACAGCGCGCCGCCGCCGACATTTTGGGGGTGAGTGCCGTAACTTTTTGGGATGAAGACGATGGCGAACTTACACCATCACTGGCATTGCGCGCCCGAGTTGTCCGCAAATTGCGCCAGTCTCGTCCCGATGCAGTGATTGCCCCCGACCCCACCACCTTCTTTTTCCATACCCGCATTAACCATGCCGACCATCGCGCCGCCGGAGAAATTGCCGCAGATGCCCTCTTCCCGGCGGTGGGCAATCGGATGTATCACCCCGAATTGCTCGCCGAAGGGTTGGAGCCGCACACTGTGCCCCACATTCTCTTTGCCGGAAACAGCAACCCTGATATGTCTGTGGACATTTCGCCGGTGTTTGAAACAAAGGTGACCGCAATTTTAGCCCACGCCAGCCAAATTCCCAATTCAACCGGCTTGGCAGAACGGTTGCGGCAGTGGCACACCGCCACCGATGAGTATGGGCGGAAAATTCTGCGAGAAGCCTATCGGCATGTGCAAATTGGATAACACCCTTTAAATTTGATGGTGAATATGCTATAATCAGTGGTAATATCCACCCTAAAATTTAATCGGAGGCGGCGCATGTTAGACGATTTGACCATCGGCATTGAAGAAGAATATCAAATTATTAACCCCGAAAGCAGAGAGTTGACATCGTACATTCAGGAATTTTTAGACCATGGGCGAATCGTCTTAAAAGACCAAGTGAAACCCGAATTTATGCAATCTCAGGTGGAAGTTGGCAGTAAAGTGTGTCGCAATATCAAAGAAGCCCGCAGCGAAGTGGTGCGTCTGCGGCGCATGGTTGCCGATGTGGCAGAAAAACACGGGCGAAAGATAGTCGCCGCCGGAACACACCCGTTTTCACGCTGGCTCGACCAGGAAATTAGTGAATATCCCCGCTATTTTGGGTTGTTGAACGATATGAAATATCTGGCGCGCCGCCTGCTCATCTTTGGCATGCACATTCATATTGGCGTTCCCGACCAAGAATTGCGCATTGACGTGATGAATCAGGTGCGCTATTTTTTGCCACATTTGCTCACATTGTCCACCTCATCGCCATTTTGGAACGGGCGCGACACCGGCTTAAAATCGTATCGCAGTGTGGTATTTGAGGATTTGCCGCGCACCGGCATCCCATCACATTTCAACTCGCACGAAGATTACCAACGCTATGTTAACACGCTGATAAAAACCGGCTGCATCGCCGAGCCGACAAAAATTTGGTGGGATGTGCGCCCGCATCCAAACTTTCCCACGCTGGAATTTCGGGTGTTCGATTGTGTCACCCGGGTGGATGATGTAATTGCCATTGCGGCGCTGGTGCAGGCATTGGTGGCAAAATTGATACAATTGCGCCGCAAAAATATCAGTTGGCGATTATATCGGCGGGAGTTGATTGCTGAAAATAAATGGCGCGCCGTGCGCGATGGTGTCGGGGGCGAACTGATTGATTTTGGAAAAGAAGAAGCGGTTCCCCTGCGCTTTTTGGTCGGCGAATTGCTCGAAATTGTGCAGGATGTGGCAGAGCCGTTGGGGGTGCAGGAAGAGTTGGCGCATATCGACACCATTTTGAATTACGGTACCAGCGCCGACCGCCAACTGATGGTTTTCCACGAAACCGGAGAGTTATCGGCAGTAGTGGATATGCTGGCAAAAGAAACGCTGCTGGGGTGTTGAGCAAATTGCGAAAACAAAAAAGCGCCGGTTGCGACGCTTTTTTTATCCCCACCATGCCGTGTGACTTCCAGTTGTCCTTGAACCTGCTTATGCAGGTGGAAACCATATTAAGAGGGCGCTGCCTTACCCTATCGAGGGCTACTGCATGCCCCCCTAAAAACAGGCTCCCTGAACGATGAGTGTTGGTTCAAGACGCATGGCGCATCACGAACACGGCAGGGTTGGCGCTATAATAGCATAAAAAAACAGGCTTGCCAAATCACCTAAAATAGCGATTTACTCCGAATCAAGGTCTAATTTTATGTGCAATTCTTGTAGTTGTTTCTTGGATACAGGGGTAGGCGCATCTGCCATCAAGTCGGCGGCAGATTGACTTTTTGGGAAGGCGATGACTTCGCGGATATTCGGTTCGCCCGCCAAAAGCATCACCACCCGGTCAATCCCCGCAGCGATGCCGCCGTGCGGCGGGGTGCCGTATTCAAACGCTTCCAGCATATGCCCAAATTGCGCTTGTGCCTGTTCCGTATTCAGCCCGATTAACCCGAATATTTTTTCTTGCACATCTCGGTGGTGAATTCTGATGCTGCCACCGGCGATTTCGTACCCGTTGCACACCAAATCGTACTGTTTGCCGCGTGCTTTGCCGGGGTCGGTATCAAGCAGGGGAATATCCGCGTCCATCGGCGATGTAAACAGATGGTGGCTGGGGTCCCAGCGGTTTTCTTCCTCGTTTCGTTCAAATAGCGGAAAATCGGTAATCCAGCACAGCGCCATCACGCTGTCATCACGCAGCCCCAGCCGGTCGCCAATTTCCACGCGCAACCGTCCCAGCGCTTCGTTGGCAATAGCGGGTTTATCGGCAATGATGAACAACATATCGCCCGGTTCACCGTCGAGTTGCCCGACGATGGCGTCAATTTCAACTTGAGACAGGAATTTGGCAAACGATGACCGGTGCGGAGTGTCGGCATCGGCAGAGACGGACAGCCATGCCAGCCCCTTTGCCCCGAAGGTTTTTACGAAGGCGGTCAATTCGTCAATCTGTTTGCGGCTGTACCCGCCGCACCCTGTGGCGTTAAAGCCTTTTACCAATCCGCCGGCGGAAATTGTGCTGGAAAATACCTTAAAATCGCTATCGGCAACAATATCATTTAGCGTTTTTAGCTCCAGTCCAAAACGCAAATCGGGATTATCGCGTCCAAAACGTGCCATCGCTTCATCGTATGACAGATGTTGAAAAGGTTTAAAGAGCAGTTTTTTGTCGGTTTCCGTTTCGATGACCTCTGTGAACAGACGCTCAATAATGTGCATCACATCATCACGGTCAACAAAGCTCAATTCCATATCCAATTGGGTAAACTCCGGTTGACGGTCGCCGCGCTGGTCTTCATCGCGGAAACAGCGCGCAATTTGAAAATACCGTTCGTACCCGGCAACCATCAACAACTGTTTGAGCTGTTGAGGGCTTTGGGGCAAGGCATAGAACTCACCGGGATGAACCCGGCTGGGAACGAGATAATCGCGCGCGCCTTCCGGCGTACTTTTAAAAAGGATGGGGGTTTCAACTTCCACAAATCCGGCATCGGTGAGAAAATTGCGAATGTGATGCACAACTTTGTGCCGCAACATAATATTTTTTTGCATCCGCTTGCGGCGCAAGTCAAGATACCGATAGCGCAGGCGAAGTTTCTCGTCAACGGCGGCTTCTTCGTTAATGTAAAATGGCGGTGTTTTTGCCGGATTGATGACGGTGACATCCGTCGCTACCACTTCAATGTCGCCGGTGGCGAGAAGGGAGTTTCGCAGCCCTGCCGGGCGTTGGTTGACGGTGCCGGAAATTTGCACAACATATTCGTTGCGCAAGGAGCTGGCAATAGCATGACTTTTGGCGTTCGTTTCCGGATTAAATACAACCTGGGTTAACCCCCAGCGGTCACGCAGGTCAATAAAAATCAATCCGCCGTGGTCTCGGCGACGATTAACCCATCCGGCTAAAGTTACGGTTTGCCCGTGATTGTCTATTCGGAGTTGCCCGCAGGTATGTGTTTTGTACATAGTGCACATCCTTCCCTTGATTGTGTTGGATAGAAATTATTGAAGCAACGCATACTTATCGGCGCATTGTAGCACAAAATTATTTAGACGCAATCATTATTACCACCAGGGTTGATTTTAGAGGTATAATAGGAAAAAGATGTACGGATTTTTATTATTTTGTACTTTTGTGTTATAACCGTGGTAGCATTCATTATAGCAGTATTGAGGTTATTTTATGAAGCTGAAATTTTGGGGCGTACGCGGTTCTATCCCGGCGCCAATTCAAACACAAGTAATTTCACAAAAACTGATGGCTGCCCTCTCAGAAGCAGGACGCACCGGCTTAGATTTGAGTAATCAAAGCGCGATTGAGGCGTTTGTAGCCGGATTGTCTCCGACCATCAACAGCACTGTGGGGGGGAATACCACCTGCTTGTCGTTGGAAGCTGAGGACCAGCTCATTATTTTTGATGCCGGGTCGGGAATTCGTAATTTGGGGCGCCAACTGATGGCGCGTGAATTTGGGGAAGGCAAAGGACACGCATCGATATTTTTTACCCATACCCACTGGGACCACATTCAAGGATTTCCGTTTTTCATTCCGGCATTTATCAAAGGGAATGAGTTTGATATTTACCATGTGCATCCATACGTGCCTGATGTGTTGGACGACCAAATGGATAGCCGGGTATTTCCGGCGCAATTTGCGGCGTTGGGGGCAACGTTCCGCTTTCATCAACTTAAGCCGCGTCAGACAATTGACATCGGTGGGATAGCCGTCAGCAATATCGAATTGGAACATCCCGGCAAATCGTATGCCTACAAAGTTGAAAAAGGCGAAGATATTGTGGTGCTGGCAACCGACGGCGAATATAAACGGCTCGACCAGCCGTCGCTGAAACGCTATATTGATTTTTACCGCGATGCGGATGTGCTCATTTTCGACGCGCAGTTCTCGGTGCGAGATTCAATCATCAAAGAAGATTGGGGACACAGTTCCGGATTGATTGGCGCGGATATTGCCCGTGCGGCAAAAGTGAAACGATTGGTGCTATTCCATCACGACCCCACATCCACCGACGAAGAAATTATGGCAGCGTTGCAGCAAACCCGCGAATATTTGACGCATCACGACCACCGTTCGCTGGTGATGGTGGATGTGGCGCACGAAGGTTGGGAGATTCTTTTTAACAGCGCCGGGAATTTTCAAATTGAAGAAGCCACGATTAACGGGTTGGTTTGCCTGAACTTATTCGGGCAATTTGACGCGCGCGCCACGGAGCCGTTTATGCACTCCATTTTGCGGGTGGGGCAGACACATCAAAACGAAACAATTGTATTGAATATGACCGGCTTGCGAGAAATATCGGTGGCGGGTGTGCGCGCGTTGCTGGAAGCACGGGGCAATGTGTACAATTTGGCGATTGTCAACGTGCCGTCCGGCGTCTATCGAGTGATGGAACTTTCCGGCACGGTAGATTTCTTTGCTATTTATCCCGGTTTGAATGATGTGCCGCATTAAACAAAATAAGTACTCCCCGCAGTAAGTTGCGGGGTATCAAAATGTCAATTCGGAATCCATTTTCCGGATTCCCGCGCAAGCAGGAATGACAGTGGTGGCAAGCTACGGGGAATTAAACCGCGCCCGTTTTGCGTTTAAATTCTACACCAGATCGACATACTCTTTGTGACTCTGTACCGTGTGCGGGGGAATACCCAACACTTCCAAAAAGTTGCTGAGCAGGGCGGCTTTTTCTTCGGCATCTTTGGCCGACCATGTGCGGCTTTTGGCTTCCACATACATATCGCCGCTCGCATTGAGCGTGTCGATATTGACCGCCAGGTTGGTGCCTTTAAAAATAATGTGGTATCGCCGCCGATGTTTTTCCACCACAATTTCTTTGTCGGGCTGAAAATACTCCCGGTAAAATCGGCGGCTTTTATCGGCGGGCAAAGAGTACCGCGACCGTGACAGAATGATG
>CAYZQQ010000229.1:0-5819 GCA_964480075.1 uncultured Anaerolineaceae bacterium | reverse complement strand
AAAGGCAATTTCGCCGAGCCGTTTCCGGTTGATGGAAACATCCGGGTTAAGGATAAACGTGCCAAATAATTCAACAATTTCACGGTAGACTCGCGTGCCGGGTCTCTGTAATGCGTGAACCAACCCGTCGGCATCGATTGTGCTGGCTCCGAGTTCTTGCAACATGCGCCGCACGATACTCTTTCCGGTGGCAATATTGCCGGTTAATCCGATAATATATTTACCTTCCATAGATTATTCCTCCGCCTCTAACGCCACCCATTGTTCCAAAAGCGAAGCCAACGTTTGCTCCGTGTGCTGATGCTTCCCCGCCAAATTTTGCAGTCGTGCAATATTTTGCGCCAGTCCGGCTTGTTCCATGTCGCGTTCCAGCCCGGTAATAGTTTCCTGAATTCCCTCAATTTCCTGTTCCAACGATGCCCGCGTCCGTTCTTTTTTCTCTTGAGCACGTTTCTCCGCTTTCGCCGCCTGATGCGTTCGCTTTGAAGCAGACAGTGACGCGGTCGCTGTTGTTTCATCCAGCGTTCGCGCCAACATCATTTCTTGAAATGCTCGATAATCACCTTTAAATGCCTCCAGCGTACCGCCATGGATATACCAAATATGTGTTGCCAACGCATTGATAAAATAACGGTCGTGTGACACCAGCAGAATAGTGCCGTTAAACTGCTTCAAAACCGATTCCAAAATTTCCTGCGCCGGGATATCGAGATGATTGGTCGGTTCATCCAATATTAAAAAATTCGCCCCGGACAGCACAAATTTCGCCAGCGCCAACCGACTCCGTTCTCCGCCCGATAAATCACGCACATTTTTAAAGACATCGTCTTCAAAAAATAGAAACCGTGCCAGATGGCTTCGGGTATCGCCGATAGTCATATTATCATTTATGCGCCGCAATTCGTCAAGTACGGTATTTTCGGGGTGAAAATCCGTGTGGATTTGAGCAAAATAGGCAACTTCCACCGCCGCACCAAGACGAATTTGCCCCGATTTGGGAGAAATTTCATGCAGGATAGTGCGCAACAGCGACGTTTTGCCGGAGCCGTTCGCTCCCACCAATGCCACACACTGTCCCCGTTGAATTTCCACGTTGGGAACAGATACCAAAATATCACCATCGGGATACCCAATGGCAAGTTTATGCGTCGCCAGCACCAAGTTACCGGAGCGGATATCTGCACGCAACGCCAGTTGCATCGCCTTTTCACGGCGCTGACGTTCAATAAAATGGTCGCGTTTGAGCCTATCCAACCGTTTGCGCCGACCCTGCGCTTCTTTAGTGCGCTGCCCTGCTAAATTTCGCCGGATAAAATCGTCCTCTTTGGCAATAAACTTTTGCTGCGCGACATATTCTTTTTCATAGCGGTTGGTGCGTTCAGCTCGCTGGTGAACGTATGCCGAATAATTGCCTCGATATTTTTCCAACTGAGAAAAAGAGAGTTCAAATATTCGATTCACGACGGTATCCAAAAAATATCGGTCATGAGATACCACCACCACCGCTCCCTGCCATGCAGTCAAATAGGTTTCAAGCCATTCAATCGCCGTCAAATCAAGGTGATTGGTCGGTTCATCGAGTAATAGCAATTCAGGTCGCTGCAATAATATCCATGCCAAATGCGCCCGCGTTAATTGTCCTCCGCTGAATTGTACCATGGGTTGATGATATTGCGCAGTGGAAAACCCCAAACCGGTCAGCACAATTTTTATCGTCTGCTCGTATTGATAACCGCCCTGCAGTTCAAATTCGGTTTGTAATTGACCATATTTTTGCAGTAATCTTTCGTTCCCTGCCATTGCCACTTCGACTGCATTCAGTTCTGCTGCAAGTGCAATCACATCCGAAAAAGCATCCAGCGCCAGTTGCCACAGCGTATCTGCCGCCGGTCGATGTGAAACTTCCTGCTTTAAATAGCCAATCTTTAGCCCTTTTGCGCGAAAGACTTCACCCTCGGCGGGTTTTTCCTCTCCCGCGAGCAAGCGCAACAAGGTGGTTTTTCCCTGTCCATTTGGACCCACAATCGCTGCCCGTTCACCGTGATGAATGGCAATATTGATTGTTTCAAATATATCAAAGGGACCATAACGCATCCCCAAGTTTGTTCCCGTCAACAAAGCCATAACATTACTCTACCGGGCTGCCGGTTATACTGCCAGCCACAGCGCATAATAATAAACCAGCACCACTGCGAAAAACACGCTATCGGTGCGGTCAAGCATTCCCCCGTGACCGGGAAAGAGATGCGAAGAATCTTTCACGCCGGCATATCGTTTCATCATAGAAATGGATAAATCGCCAAAGGGGTCCAGCAGAGAAACTAGAATACCGACGATAATTCCCGTTTCAATGGGGATAACGGAAAAGATACCAACCGACATCCCCCCCACTATTCCACCGAGAACACCACCGGCAATGCCTTCCCACGTTTTTTTCGGACTCAGTCTCGGAAAAAATTTATGCTTTCCCAGTGAACGCCCCACAAAATAGGCAAAGGTATCTGCGCCCCATGTTGAAAAAAGCGCCAGCCACACCCATGCTATACCATCGGGGAGAAAGCGTAACCCCAACAGATGTCCAATTCCCACGCCAATATATCCTGCGCCGGCAATCGTCAATGCCCAATCAACCACCGATGCTTCGCTATTTTTTTGGAAGAGTTGCCATACTAGCGATAACATCAGCGTAAAGGCTATTGCAGGGACGAACAATTCTTTTTCTTGCAGCACCAATGCCCCAATACCCACCAGTGTTACCCAGACGGCAACCCAAAGGCTCGGTTGGTGTCCTCTCTTGCGCATCATGCGAACGAATTCCCATGTGGCAGTGAGCGCAACAAACAATATCCCCAGCAGAAAAACCCAACCGCCCAACTGCACAAAGGCGGCGATTATCGGCAATAATATCAATGCTGTAAACAGGCGAGTTTTCATCAACAGAATGTCCCCACAGTTATACAAGTACATAAGTATAGTATAGCCTGATTATGCAAGCAAAGACTTAAACATTGAATGGGAATAATCTCTTTAAAAAACAACGAGACCCCCGTGTGCCCTTCACGAGGGTCCCTCAAAAGGAGGAGAAAAGGAGATTGCCTTTTTTAGGCACTTTTATCATATCATAATCTCTTTCTCCAAACTCCACGGAAACTATACGGAAACCCAACGTCTCCGTAAATATTACGTAAAGAAACGCTGTTCAACGAACCAATGTTTCTAAAAGCCACACCGCGGCACGTTTATCCAAATTCTCGTTATTATCGCCGGCATATCCGCGGTAAATACAACTGGGACAGCCATTCTTGCATGGGCATTCTTTTACGGTGGCTAACGCCGCTTGCCATACCTCCTTCAATATCTCAAAGCCTTGTTCGGTGATGCCAACCCCACCGGGATGAGAATCAAAAATAAACACTTGTGCATCACCCTCTTTGTTTTTTACAACGGTATGCCCGCCAATGTCACGCGGGTCACACATGGCAAATACCGGTAACATCTGCTCCACTATATGCTCCACTGCCCGCAATCCGCCCGCAAAATTCATTCCCCGCCGTGTCACGGCGAGACGCCACTGGGCAGGCATATTCCACCACAGCGCCCGGGTGCGATAGATATTCGGCGGCATATCTAAATCATATCTGCGGCTTTCTTTTTCTGTCAGATGAAAGCTTTTCCGATATCCGACCACCCGTCGAATGATGTTCACTTCTCCCCAAAACGCGACACACCGCATAACCTGCTTTTGCTGTCGTGCTGCTCGAATGGTCAATTGTCGCATTTCGATGGCTCGCGTGTAATAATCGACATCCGCCGGTTGCAATCGGGCTATGCCTGCACCAAAATCCAGACCCTGCACCCGATATGATTCGCCGTTGTGAATATAAATGGCTCCCGGATGCGCCCGCACCGCCGCCGATGCCGCATCCATCACTTCCAACTGTCTTCCACCGTTGCCCGCTTCAAACAGCGTCACCGGTTTGTTGCCCACACTGCGAATATTAACGTGTCGCGCGGGATAATTTCGCCCCATATAGCTCCAGTTGTCCGCATCGGGTTGATACACCAGCCCGCCATCATTTTCTAATGAAATCATAGCATCAATGAACCCTGGTCCAAAACTCTTTTCGTCTTCGGGTGTCAAGGGTAGTTCGTCCGCAGCGCACGCCAAATGAGGCAGTAACACATATCGATTGTCCGGGTCGAGCAAAGCATGTTCATGCGGTTTAGAAAAAAGCGCATCGGGATGCTTCATAAAATACTGGTCGAGTGGATTGTCCTGCGCCACCAAAATTGCCAGCGAGGCATCCCTTCGTCCCTTCCATCGCCGCCCCGCACGACCAATTTGCTGCCACAAACTGGCTACACTGCCGGGATACCCCACCGAAACAACCGCATCCAACCCGCCGACATCCACGCCAAGTTCCAGCGCATTGGTTGCCGTCACACCAATCACGCGCCCGCTGTTCAACGCCGCTTCAATTTGGCGACGCTGGGTTTTTAAATACCCTGCCCGATATGCCATCACTCGTGACACCAACTCAGGGTGGTGGCGATTGAGCCGCGTTCGAGCATATTTTAATATTAATTCCGCTACCGCCCGCGATTTAACAAACGTAATATTGCGAATATTCGCTTGCACCAATTCCGAAAATAATATCGTTGCCTCCCCCACCGAACTGCGTCTTCTTTCCTTTTCGCTGCGCAACAGTGGCGGGTTCCATAGTGCAAAAATCTTACCGGCATGGGGAGCACCATCATTTTTGATGACCAACGGCTTTCGCCCCGTCAATCGTTGCATATGTTCTGCCGGATTCGCAATTGTGGCTGAGGTGGCAATATATTGCACATGCGTCCCGTAATGGGCGGCAATTCTATTCAGCCGCCGTAATATAGCGGCGACATGGCTGCCAAATACGCCTCGATAGCTGTGGGCTTCATCAAGTACCACAAATCGCAATTCCCTGAAAAAATGCGCCCACCGGTCGTGATATGGCAGCAGCGATAAATGGAGCATGTCAGGATTGGTAAACAAAATATTGGCGGTCAAACAAAGTTCCGTGCGGCGTTGCGGCGGCGTATCGCCATCGTACGCGCCGATAATCGGCTGCGGCGACAACCGCTGCGAAAGTCGCTGTAGGCTTCGCAATTGGTCGTGTGCCAGCGCTTTGGTGGGAAATAAATACAGGGCGCGCGTTTCGGTGTCAGTGCCAAAAGCATCCAATACCGGCAAATTATAGCACATAGTTTTGCCGCTAGCGGTTCCGGTTGCCACCACAATATCGTACCCTTTTTGCACCGTATTGAGCGCCTGCGCTTGATGGCTGTATAACTTTGATGTGCCTTCAGCTTTTAAGGCAGCAACTACCGCCGCAGATAATCCATGCGCCACACGACCATACCGTGCTCGCTGTGAAGGAATGCGCTCAATGTGAACCAGTTGGTCTCGATAATGGGGAAGTGTCTTTAAATAACTTAAAAAGTCATCGGGAATCATAACCGCTTACGGCGTCAATGCTGAGGGAACGGGTTCTCCCGTTTTGTTGAATATCAGCCTTATTTCATCTTTTACAAAAAATGGCATATCAGTCCGTTGCGCCATTTCTTTGAGCTGTCTCAATGCTAGCCGTCGCTGACCCGTTTTCAATAAAAATTCAATTTGTACAATCTGCACTTGTGGATCATCAGCGCCAATTCGCTGCGCTTCGTCCAATTGCCCCCGTGCGCCTTCGATATCGTCTTCTAACAACGCCAGATGCGCTAATCCGGCGTATGCCGGCGCGTATTCCGCGTCCAAATCAATGGCGCGTTCATATTCCGCT
>CAYZQQ010000228.1:0-5835 GCA_964480075.1 uncultured Anaerolineaceae bacterium | reverse complement strand
ATCGCCGACATCAATCGCTGGGGCGACGGCGTGCTGCATCATTATCTGGAAACGCGCTTTGACGCAGAGGTGTTGATTGATTGGCTGGCGGTGAACACACTGGTGCAAAGTAACGACACCTACACAAAGAATTACTTTTTGCACAACCGCATGGAGGACAATCGCTGGGAAATTGTGCCGTGGGATTACGATTTAACCTTCGGGCGAAATTGGAACGATTATTGCGGCGGGCTGTGCGATGACCTTTCGGCGGGCACATCCATCAAGGGCAGCAATCAGATGCTTAATGAGTTGACCCGCCGCATGTTGAACAATCCGCTGTATTTTGACCGGCTGCGGGCGCGACTGCACACCCTGCTGACCGACATTTTCACCTCCGAAAAAATGTCTGACAAAATTGACGCGCTGTACGCCCAAATTTCGCCCTATGTGTACACCGATACCCTCAAATGGGCGAGCAATTTGGAATTTGAGCAGGAACGCGAGCGGCTCAAAGATTGGATTGAACGCCGCCGCGCGTTTTTGGAAAAAGCTATCGCCATTGGCGACCCCGCCGAACCCCCGGCGGGCGACACCCGCCCCGACACTCTGGTGACCGAAACACGGCTGGAACCCGCCGTGCCCGCCGATGGCGACGCAGTGACGTTTTCGGCGCGGGTGAAAAATCAGGGTCGGGGCGATACCGGTGCCGTGGTCGGCGTGGCTTTTTTGGTCGATGGGCAGTATATCACCTTTGGCACAGCGGGCACACTTTCTGCCAGAACCGAAATCACCATCCGGGCAGTATCCACATGGCGCGCCACCACCGGCACGCACCAACTTTCGGCGGTGGTGGACGATGTCAATCGCTACCCGGAAGTTTCGGAAACAAACAACACACTGGAGCAGACGTTTCAGGTTGCCGCCGCGCCCGTCGGCGGTCTCAGCGATGTAACCGTTCACGATATTGCCTTTGAGTACACACCGGACGGTAAAATTCGGCTGGCGGCATTGGTTGCCAACACCGGACAAACCATCACCGCCGCTGAAGTTGGCGCGGCATTTTTGGTGGATGGCGTTTACGCCGGATTCGGCATAATTCCACCGCTGGCGGCGGGAAAATCGCAGGCGGTGCGCGCCCGGCAAACGCTGGCGCTCGATGGCTCGCACACGGTGACCGCCATTGTGGATGATGTCAACCGGTTCCCCGAAACAAACGAGAGCAACAACCAACTCACCCACACGCTGAATTTCGGGATACCCACCCCACGCGGGCTGCCCGATACGGTAATTGCCGATGTGCGGCTCGGTCAGGGGCGATTCGCCCCCGGCGATGCCATCACATTTGAGGCGGTGGTGCAAAATGTGGGCGATGTGCCCACCGGCAATGTGGTCGGCGTGGCGTTTTTGGTGGACGGGCAGTACATCACCTTTGGCACATCTGCCGCCATTGCCCCCGGCGAAACACAGGTCATCCGCGCCATCTCGCCGTGGACGGCGACCGCCGGACAGCATCGACTCGCGGCGGTGGTGGATGACATTAACCGCTACCCTGAAATTTCAGAGACGAACAACCGGCTGGAAATGGAATTTCAGGTGCGCCATCGCACCGAAACAGACCTGCCCGATTCGGTGGTGGATGCCGTTAATTTCGAAATTCAGCCCGATGGACGGGTGCTGTTCACCGCCGCCGTGTCGAATATCGGCACGGTTTCCACTCCCGATGCGGTCGGGGTGGCGTTTTTTGTGGATGACCGCTACACGACATACGGTATCACCCAGCCGATGGCAGCCAACACCACCGAAACCATCCGCGCGGTAAAATCCCTGCCACTGGCGGGCACACACAAAATTACTGCCATCGTGGATGATGTCAATCGCTATAACGAACTTTCGCACCAAAATAACACCCTGACGCGCACCATGACCATCCCGCTGGTGGAACGCCGCGCCATTTGGGTAACCCGGTACGATTGGACAGACCAGAATCGCCCCGCCGAACCGGAGCGCATCGACCGCATGGTGGAAAATATTGCACGGGCAGGCTTCAATACCATCCTGTTTCAGGTTCGCACGGCGGGTGAAGCCTATTACACGCCGGGGCTGGAACCGTGGGCGGCACGGCTCACCGGTTCCACATGGGAAACGCTGGGGCAAGACCCCGGTTGGGACCCGCTGGCGCGTATGCTGGAAAAAGCGCACGCCGCCGGGCTGGAAGTGCATGCATATATCAACGCATACACGGCGTGGCTGCCGCCTGCATCGCCGGAGGACGGCAGTTTGTATCCCCCTGCCACCACCCCGCCACACATGTTCGACCGGCTGACATACGATGCCACCCACGCCGACCATCCCGGCGACGATGGACTGGGTTGGACATGGCGGCAATATACCGATGGCGATACACCGATGAAATTGCAGTGGGGACGGTATCTGTGGGCGAGTCCCGGCGTGGATACGGTGCAGAATCACACCGTGGCGGTGGTGAAAGATATTGTTACCCGCTACGCGGTGGATGGAGTGCATCTGGACCATGTGCGGTATGCCGCCAAAGAAACGTCATTCGACCCGCCGAGTGTCGCTGCCGCCGGAATGGACAAAACCGCCGCCCGCGACCAATGGCAGCGCGACCGAGTTACCGCGCTGGTACGGCGATTGTATATCCAAATCAAAGCCATCCGCTCGGATGCTGTTGTTTCGGCGGCAGTCTGGCCCTATTATGTGGACAAATGGGATTGGGGACTGAGCGAAGGGCTGAACGACTTCTATCAGGATTCCAAAGGCTGGCTGGCGGCGGGCATTATTGATGCCATTCTGCCGATGCTATATGATGGGCGCGCGGATGAATTTTCGGTGTGGCAACCATTGATGGCGGATTTTATGGCGGATAGCGCGGGGCGGCAGGTGCTGCCGGGTATCGGCGGGGCGTATGACGATTTTGGCGAAATTGTGCGGCGCATTGATGCCGCTCGCAGCGCAGGGGCGGCGGGACACGCCATTTTCTCTTATGATGCACTGAACCGGCACAATTACTGGCATGCGCTGGCAACGGGTCCCTATGCCACCCCTGCCGTGCCGTCAGTGCGAAGTTTCAGTCAGCAGATGGGCTAAATCTGCCGCCATATCTTCCGAAGTGAACTGAAAACGATAGCTCAATCGCAAATTTCCATTGGGACCAACCAAAAAAACGCGGGATGTATGGCTCATCAGATACCCCGCCGCCGTTTCTGAAGCGGTATCTTTTTGTGCCGACGCGCCAAAGGGGGTCATCACCGTTTCCACTTTTGAAAAATCGTCGCTTAACCCGATGAACGACGGGTCGAATGCCGCCAGATATGTGCGCAATTTTTCGGGGGTATCGCGCTGTGGGTCAACCGAGATGAACACAAAATGCACCCGGTCGCGCCCCGTTCCCAGCAAATCGAGAGCTTTTTTTACATCCAGCACGGTGGTGGGGCATACATCGGGGCAAAAGGTATAGCCAAAATAAATGAGGGTGATGTCGCCGTGAAAATCGCTGAGATGAAAGGGCGCTTCCGTCTGCGCGGAGCGGAGGGTAAAATCGGGGATGGGCTGTGGCGGGTCGTACACCGTGCCGGTATATTCATAGCCGCCGCACGCTGTCAACAGCACGACCATTATCAGTGCCAAAAATGCTATTTTCAGAAATAACTTGTTAAAACTTTTTGACAGTGTATCAAAATCGCACAAATCATCAATGTTTTTAGGCGATGTCATTCCCGTTCTCGCGGGAATCCATAGTTTTTCGCTATGGATTCCGGATAATTTCCTTCGAAAATTTCCGGAATGACATCTAAAATTTATGTTTTCGGTGAAAAAGCAAAAAAGTCCATTTAGTTCAAAGAAATATCGTTTCCTCATAGATTGAATCCTTGTTCAAATGCCAATCACATCGCACCCATTATAGCATATTTTTGCCATCTCCATAACCATTTGTTACCATACGGGTGCATTCCAGTTTTTTGGGGGCAGTTTGCAAAGTTAGTTCGTTTGCAAAACTCGTGTATAATTAACTCATCTTACGCAGACACGGATTTGACAAAACTAGAATTATTGAAATTGTTGTCAAAAATCTAAAAATCCGGATATTCCCCCTCCCCTCCAATTCTGGGGAGGGGGCAAAATGCCAACTGACCGTATCTTGAATTTTCCAGATTTTAGGCTGCGTAAGGTGGACTATCATTTGAAATCGTAGGGGTTACTCCGGCAAGCGTCCAAAGTTGAACGGCAAATATATGACAACCACACGCGCAATGAAACTTACCCCGATTGAAGCCACTGCGCCCGGAAAAATCATTCTGTTCGGCGAGCACTCAGTGGTGTACGGGCAGCCCGCCATCGCCGTGCCGGTTTCGCAGGTGCAAGCAAAATGCACCGTGCATAAAAAGTCGGCGGGAACCGGCGTGCTGCTCAATGCGCCCGATATTGACCGCCGCGAATATCTTTCGGCGACGGGGGATGATGACCCGCTGGCGCTGGTGGTGCGCCGCACCCTCGATGTGCTGGGGGTTTCCGCGCCGAATCTGGAAATCACCGTCACCTCCAGCATCCCGATTGCATGTGGGTTGGGCAGTGGCGCGGCAATCTCCGCCACCATCATTCGCGCGCTGGGGAAATATTTTCGCCGCCCATTCGACCCGCAAACTGTATCGGACATCGCTTTTGAGGTGGAGAAAATCTATCACGGCACGCCATCGGGTATTGATAACACAGTGGTGGCGTTTGCCCAGCCGATTTTTTTCACCAAAGGGCAGCCGATTGAACGATTGACGGTCGGCGCCCCGCTAACATTCATCATCGGCGATACGGGCATCAAAAGCCCAACCTATAAAGTTGTGGGTGATTTGCGCGCCCGCCGAAACGAAAATCCGGCGGCATACAACCCGATTTTCGTCCGAATGGGCGCGCTGGCGTGGGATGCGCGGGCGGCAATCGAGCGCGGGGATATTTTGTCAGTGGGGAAATTGATGGCGGAAAACCACGCCATATTGTGCGAGTTGGGCATTTCGCACCCCATGCTAGATGTGCTGGTCGGGGCGGCGATGGATGCGGGCGCACTCGGTGCGAAGCTATCCGGTGCGGGCTGGGGCGGCAATATGATTGCGCTGGCAACCGCCGATACCGCCGCCGCTATCGGCAGGGCGCTGGCAGCGGCGGGGGCGGTGCGGATCATCGAAACGGTGGTGGGCGACATTGACAATTAATCGGTTTTGAGTATGATACAGGCAGTTTGGACCGGTGGCGGAATAGGCAGACGCAGAGGACTTAAAATCCTCTGTCCGTTAGGACGTGTGGGTTCGAGTCCCACCCGGTCCATCAGAATCCCATCGCATACGCGGTGGGATTTTTTTGTTATTGGAGATTGGTTATTTGGGTTTTAGGTTCAAAGTTCAAAGTTTCAGGTTGCAAAGTTGCAGATTTCCATTCGTCACTCGTTATCCGTGAAACGTGACGTGTGATTGCGTGAGCCACAGGTGTCATTGCGAGGCGCGCAACGCCGAAGTTCTCACCTACGTCTCTTTTCATAACTGTCCCAATATAGATTCGCGTTTTCATCAAGCGTCAACAAATCAGGTTCCTCGGAGAAGCCCATCTTATTCAATGTCTGAATATATTTTTGCTTATCTCGATATTCTATTGCTGTCCCTGTTGATGTGTCAAACACAAACCACCCTGAGTTACCAAAAGGAAAACAGGTTGCTGAAATCCGTCCAACAATAATATTTCCTTGTTTGTAATATTCTGACAGTCCAAACACTATTGCCTGCCCATCTTTCCATCGAAAAAAGGATTCATGCGGCGCGGGATGCACAGCGCCACTGAGTACGGCAGGCT
>CAYZQQ010000227.1:0-5838 GCA_964480075.1 uncultured Anaerolineaceae bacterium | reverse complement strand
AACGCCGATGCCCCGTCAGCGGATAAGGCGATATTACGTCCGCACACGCCCCCGGTGGTACAGTTTAAGATTGATACCCCTCCCAAAATATGGGAAATATCCATGGAAAAGACCATTTATTTGGGGCGTTTGGATCCGGCGGCGAATATTTATCCGGAGATTGATTTTACGGAAGTCAATGGTTTAGAACAGGGTATTTCACGGCAGCATGCCCGTCTATTTTATAAAGAGGGGGTGTTGTATATTGAAGATTTGGGCAGCATCAACGGCACATTTTTAAATGAGCATCGCTTGATGGCATATTTACCGGAACCGTTGGTTGATGATGTTTTGCTGGTGTTGGGGCGGCTGAAAATAACCATTTCGTTGCGAACATAAAAAGGCTTTCACAGAAACTGTGAAAGCCTTTTTTGTTATGCTTTGGTTAGTCTTCAATGACCACCGGCAGCACCATAGGTTGGCGACCGGTTTCTTTATCTACAAACTCGCTCAATGCTTTACGAACCGCATCATATGGCTTTTTGGCGGGCAGGGTATTCATTACCACTTTTTCGGCGCGAGAGATTAAGTCACCGCTTTCACGAATATAGATGAACCCGCGCGAAATAATTTCCGGGCGAGATAGCGCTTGCCCGTTTTCTTTGCTGATATGAACAACCGCCAAAATAAATCCGTTTTCTGATAACATTTCGCGGTCACGCAGCACAACGCGCCCCACATCGCCGACATTTTTACCATCTACAAACAGATACCCGCCGGGAATGCGTTCGGTAATGGTTACGCCGGATTTATCAATTTCCGCGACCATCCCATTTTCCATAACTCTGATGTTATCTGCCGAGATGCCCTGCTCGCGCGCCAGTTGCGCATGGGCGTGCAGGTGTTGCAATTCGCCGTGTACCGGAAAGAAATATTTTGGTTTTATGAGATGAAGGAGTAATTTTAATTCTTCTTGACTGGCGTGCCCACTAACATGTACCTGACTGCCGCGTCCCAATACAACATTAGCGCCCCGCTGGAACAGTCGATTTACCGCGCGGTTCACCACAATTTCATTGCCGGGAATAATTCGCGACGACAAAATAACGGTATCCCCTTTTTTTATTTTTATTTGCCGATGTTGTCCCGTTGCCATTCGCCCCAGCGCCGCGCTTGATTCGCCCTGACTGCCGGTGGCGACAATGGCAATCTGGTTATCTTTATATTTCCGCATTTCATTTAAAGAAATTAACACGCCATGGGGAATGGTCAAATATCCCAATTCTTGAGCACGGTCAACACTTTCTTCCAAACTTCGCCCATTGATAACCACGACCCGATTATTTTTGGCGGCAACTTCTATAACCTGTTGCACGCGGGAAATGAGCGAACCGAAGGTTGCCACAATAATTCTGCCGGGTGCTTCGGAAAAGACTTTGTCCAACCCTTCGGTGACGGTTTGCTCAGATGGGGTGAAGCCGGGGTTATTGGCATTGGTGCTGTCAGACATTAACAACAGCACCCCTTCTTTTCCAAGCTGTGCCAGTTTTCCAAAATCAGGCGGGTCACCCCATGCGGGCGTATAATCGAATTTGAAGTCGCCGGAATGGACAATCATGCCAACCGGGGTGCGGATGGCAAAGCCAACTGCATCGGGGATGGAATGACACATGTGGAACGCTTCCACTTCAAACACACCCCCCACGTTAAACGGCTGATTTGGCTCAATGACATTAAGGACGGTTGCGCCAGCCATATCGTTTTTTTGAAGTTTGACATCAATCAGCCCGATGGTTAAACGAGTGGCGTAAACAGGTACTTGCACTTCTTTTAGCAGATAGGGTAATGCGCCGATGTGGTCTTCGTGTCCGTGGGTAACAATAATTCCGCGAACCCACTCTTTTTTTTCGCTAAGATACTGCGTATAGTCCGGGATAACCAAATCTATCCCATACATATCTACCTCAGGAAACATGCCGCCTGCATCTAAAATTAAGATGTTCCGTCCATATTCGATGGCGGTCATGTTCTTTCCTATTTCATCTAATCCTCCCAATGGGACGATTTTTAATTTATTTGTAGCCATTATTTCTCCATAATAAAATATTGCTGTTTAAGCGCAAAGCACAAAAAAACCGCTAGCCGTTACTTCAGCCCGCGGTTACCCAAGTGCTATCTACGCCAATTTGTAGTGATAGTATAGCACTGGTTGCAATTGTGTCAAAATTAGGAACACTTCATTTCGAGTTTTTTTAACGATGCCGCTATAATATGTTGCACGACAGATTATCAACGAACCTATTTTACCTTTAATGCGGAGGGTTTTTGACAAGCGAAATTATTTTGGTGCTGACTATTTTGGGCGGCGCTATTGTATTATTTGCATGGGAAAAAGTTGGGCCCGACATTGTTGCAATGCTCGTGCTGATTACGCTGGCGGTGACCGGATTACTCACCACCAACGAAGCCTTTAGCGGGTTTGCCAACCCGGCGGTGGTAACGGTATGGGCAATCTATATTATCAGCGAAGGGTTGTTCAGAACGGGCGTGGCAGATTTTTTGGGGGCGCATATTTTAAAATTCGCCGGGGCAAATGAGGCGCGGTTGATAGCCGTCATCATGCTCAGCGTGGGTTTTATGTCTGCGTTTATGAATAACATTGGCGCTACGGCTGTGTTGCTGCCGGCAATTGTTGGTATTAGCCGCCAAACAAAAATTTCGCCGTCCAGATTGCTAATTCCGCTTTCGTTTGCCTCGCTGATGGGGGGCAATATGACACTTATTGGAACCCCACCAAATATTCTGATTTCGGATATTTTGCTGGAATACACGCACGGTATCTCTTTCCGCTTTTTTGATTTTTTGCCGATGGGCATTGTTTTATTGGGTAGTGGCATACTCTATATGGTTTTTATCGGACGGCATTTGCTCCCCAAAACATCCGTAAAAGAAGATTTAGCCAGCAGTTACCAAATTAGAGATTATGCGACCGAATTGACTATCCTGCCGGATTCGCCCTTGGTGGGTAAAACCATTGAAGAAAGTCGCTTTGGGGAAAATTATAATTTAACCATCATTAGCAAATTGAACAAATCGCCCATTACCCGTCTCTCGCCGCAATTGTCCAGCACTCGCCGTTTGGTGAGCCGGAGTTTGCCCGTGCGCCGCACCGAGACTATCGCCGCAAACGATGTTTTTTTGGTTAACGGAAATTTAAAAACCCTGTTAAAAATAAAGGAGAAACAAGGTTTAAAAATTGGCGCCGATATTCTACTCAGTGACCGCGATTTGCAAAGCAAACAAACGTCAATGGCAGAAATTTTGGTGGCACCGGCTTCGGCGTTGGTGGGACATACGTTAAAAGACGCCCGTTTTCGAGACCAATTTAAGCTCACCGTGCTGGCTTTATGGCGTGCCGGGCATCCCATTCGCAAAAAATTGGCAGAAACATCCCTTCAAGTCGGTGATGTTTTATTGGTGCAGGGACATAAAGAGGATTTTCATTTAATTGATGTAGACCATGGGTTGCTATTGCTTGAACCGGTGGTGCAAGAGCGTCGTCGCACCGAGAAAGCGCCGGTAGCACTGGCGATAATGGGTACGATGCTGATAGTAGTCACCCTGGGTTGGTTGCATATTTCTATTGTCGCGGTGGCGGCGGCGTTTGCAATGATTCTGCTAGGTGTGCTGACCATGGATGAAGCGTACCGTGCCATTCAATGGCGGTCAATTTTTTTGATTGCGGGAATGTTACCGCTTGGCATTGCTATGGAAAAAACGGGGACGGCTCAGCTTTTAGCCGATCAGATTGTTGTCGCTACCCATCATTGGGGAGCCATGGGCGTTTTGTTGGGCATTTACGTTTTAACGTTGTTGCTGACTCAACCGATGTCGAATGCGGCGGCGACAGTTTTAATGGCGCCCATTGCCATAGATGCCGCCTTTAGTTTAAATGCCAACCCGCAAGCGTTTTTGATGGCAGTGGTCATTGCCGCCTCCACTGCATTTTTAACCCCCATCGGGCATCAGGCAAATGTGCTGGTTTATGGACTCGGCAATTATAAGTTCACCGATTTTACTAAAGTAGGGTTAGGGTTGACAATACTCTATTTGTTACTGGTGGCGCTATTGTTACCGATTATCTGGCCCCTATTTTAATTTCACGGGACAAAAACGCTTTCGTCATATACGCCGCCGGCATTCCACCAAATCCATCCCGCTGACCCCGCATCGTTGGCGCCCTGTTTTTGCAATAGCATTTCATACGGAGAATACCAGTATGCCTGCAGCCACGGACGTACTTTTGTGGGGGCGGCAACACGTTCCATGGCAGCAATTTGACTGCGATAAACTACCTGATACGGATATGCCGACGGGTCATCGTATCCCAAATTCCCCGGAATAAACGTGGATGGATATAGCATGGGGGCAAGATAATCGACATACGGCGCAATATCTTTTACCCGTTGCCCGATGTTCATATCGCTATCGGGGTCAACCCACACCGTCAGTCCGAACACATCCGCCGAAAGGAAAACTTCGTATGGCTGCAAAGCATCGTGCATCCGGCTGACAAAGGTGCGAATAGCCGTGGTGCGCGATTCGGCAGTATTTTCTTGAGGATAGACAATCGCGCCGATGTCCCCATCGGAAGGGAAGCGGAGATAATCCAGATTGATTTCATTAAATCCTTTTGCCGCCACTTCTTTTGCCAGCGCAATATTATAGGTCCACACTTCTTCTTCAAACGGATTTGCCCAAGCCAATCCTTCTCCATCCAGCCAAATGGAGCCATCACCATAGGTTGCCGCTAAATCAGGTCTGTTAAACGCCAGTGGATTATCTTTAAATGTAACCATGCGAGCAATAGTATAAATATGGCGTTCTTTTGCCGCAGCCACAAATTCATCCAGCGTCATCCAGCCATCACGGTCTCCATCCATGCCCAGCGTATTTGCCAGCGGGACATTGCTGTCCCATGCCAGCGACCCACGGTCACTTTTTACATCAACAATCACCGCATTTAACTCTGTTCGAGCAACCATATTCATTAAGCTGAGTATGGTATCTGGTTGCGACAGCAGTTGGAAGGGGATGTAAATCCCTTTTGGATTGAATGGTTCCAAAAGAAAATCCATACATAATGCCGCAGTTTGCTGTTCGGCGGGAACTCGGCACGGTTCGGTTTTGACAAACGTTTCATCCACCGTAAAACCGTTTTCGGTGGGTGCGGTCGTCAATTCGCCGGTGCGATATCCTGTCGCTTTCAGCGTTACCGAAATTGGCTTGCTTAAATCGGGCAAAACAAATTCTGCTTTTTCGCTGGCAGAAATAATATTCCCGTTTAAAAAAATTTCGGTTTGCGGCAGCGGTTCACCGGTTTGGGCATCTCTGATGACTCCTTGGATTGAATTGGGACGGAGTTTTACCACTACCGCCGGCTGGTTATTAAAACGCACCGATTGTGCGGCATACGCCGCTTGTCCGGCGATGATGGTTCCCTGTTGCGGCACGCGGGTAAAATTGACGGCTCCCCGCCGTGTCGTTTCCATTTTTTGGTCAGCGATGGTCACACTTGCCCCGGAAATTGGCTCTCCGGAAAGCGCATCCATCACTTGCACTTGCAGGGTACGGGGAGCAAGCGAAATTTCACGGGTGACTTCGCCGCGAAATGTAATTTTGGTGGGGAAAAAATGGTCGTCCGGCGAAATAGTAATTTCGGTTCCCCCCGGCAGGCGTTCCAATTGAAATTCCCCGGCGGCATTGGTTTGGATGGTTGTATCGTTTGCAGAGACGGTTACGCCTTTTGAATCGTAGCTCCAAGGGCAAACGCATTTCCCATTCTAGTAGCTTATGATC
>CAYZQQ010000226.1:0-5861 GCA_964480075.1 uncultured Anaerolineaceae bacterium | reverse complement strand
TTTAGCGTATGATGGTTCTGACAGCGCGGAGGCAGCATTGTATCACGCCCGCGATATTGCGAAAATATGCGGAGCAAAAATATTTGTTGTGAATGCGTACCAAACTATCCCAAAACTTGAAGGAGACGAATGGGTTCATACGGTGATTGCCGCCAGCTCTGCACGTGGCGAAAAACTTATTTCGATAGCCATAGAACAATTACAAGAAGCGGGAATTGATGTTGAGGGAGAAGTACTGGAGGGTCCGCCGGCGAATGCGGTATTGCAAGTGGCAAAGACGCGCAAAGCCGATTTAATTGTTATGGGGAATCGGGGGTATAATGCATTCACCCGAGTGTTTCTAGGGAGTGTGAGTCTGCGCGTACTGACCCATTCCAGCATTCCGGTACTTATTATAAAAGCTCCATCTCAATAGAATTTGCCGAAAATTACCACCGTGTTGTAATCTATTACCAGAGGATATTGTTTCTCTTTTGGTATGAATAGAAATATTGGTGGTGGCTTAAATTGACTGATGAGTGAATACCCTTTCCCCACCCCTTCCCCTAAAAAGGGGAGGGAACATGGCAAATTTATCGTATCAGTCAAAAAGAATCACTACCGAAATATTAAAGGGGTTGTGGTATGAGTGAATCGAAACAAAACAAAATTCGGGTATTGCCGGAAAACGGAGTGTCCTATAAACAATTAATGTTACCGGCTGATGCTTCTCTGCAAAAGGTCTATACATCTAACCTGGTGATGCCCCTGTTGCGCGAGGCGCTGGGCAGCCCGTTGACATGGCAGATGCGCAACGAAACCAGCGTGCGGAAGGCATTACTGTCACCGCAACTTGCGCCACGGTTCATCGCCGCGCTGCTGGCGTTGGATGCCGTGGCAGAATTTGGCGATGGTGATATGCCGCTGGAAAACTATCTGCGGCGCACGGAAACCCGCATTGAATCATTGATTGCATTGCACATTCCCACGGATGTACGCGGGCGTGTCACCGCTGAAAGCCACGTGGCGCGCACGCCCTCCGACGAGCCGATTGTGTCTGTCCGTGCCGTGCTGGATGTGCGGCAGGGATTTGTGGCGCAAGCGCGGCTGGCATTTACCGGCGCCTTCCGTGAATCAGCGCGGATGGCGGCAGATGCCGCCAAACTGTTGAATGGTCATCCGTTGGATGAAAATACCATTGAATCAGTGGCGCAGGCTGTGAGCCGGGAAGTTTCTCCACCCGATGATTTCATCGGCAGTGAAGATTATCGCCGCGAAATGGTGAAAGTTGTGACCCGTCGCGCGCTGGAAGCATGCAAAAAAGAGGTGAAATAATATGGCTGAAAAAATGACCGTTCGATTGAATCTGAATAACGAAAATATTGTTTTGGCGGTGGGTGAAAAAGAAAGCCTGATGGACGCACTGCGGTCGCACGGGTATGCCAGCGTGAAGCACGGGTGTGACACGGGCGAGTGCGGCGTCTGCACCATTTTGCTGGACGGCGACCCCGTCCGTTCGTGTATGACAAAAGCTTCCGAAGTCGCCGGGCATTCGGTAGAAACGCTCGAAGGGTTCACTCAACGCGGTGAACCGCTCCACCCCATTCAGCAGGCGTTTGCCGATGCGGGCGCGGTGCAATGCGGATATTGCAATCCCGCCCAGATGCTCACCGCGAAGGCATTGCTGGCAAAAAACCCAAATCCCACCGAAGATGACATCCGCACGGCGATGGACAGCGTGTTCTGCCGTTGCACGGGATATGTCAAAACAGTCGAAGCGATTCAGCACGCCGCCGCCGTGATGCGCGGTGAAGAATCCACCACCGGCGGATATATCGAAAAAATCGTCCCCGCCGATGCGGAAACCGTTGATTTGCCGGAAATGTATTATCGCCGCGATGGCGGGCGCAACCCCCTGCCGCCGCTGGTCATCACCCCGCCGGATATGCCCGAAACAACGATTGTGGGCAAAAACCAGAAAAAGGTGGATGTACAAAAGCTGGTGCGCGGCTATCCCGTTTATACCGATGATGTTCAGCCGGACGGCATGCTGTATGGCGCATTGCTCGCCAGCCCGCACGCCCACGCCATCATCAAAAATATTGACACCACCGCCGCCAAAGCCATTTCCGGTGTGCATACGGTGCTGACTTACAAAGATATTCCCCGCGTGCCGTATGCCTCCGGCGGGCAAAGTTACCCCAATCCGCACCCGTATGATCAATTCAGCCTGGATTATAAAGTGCGGCACGAAGGCGACCGGGTGGCGATTGTGGCGGCAGAAACGCCCGAATTGGCGCAAAAGGCGCTCCGTGCCATTGAAGTGGAATATGAAGTGTTGCCCGCCGTGTTGAACGCGGAGGATGCCATGAAGGAAGGCGCGCCGGTCATTCACGATGAACCGGATGCTGTCGGGATTCAAGACGCCAAACGCAATCTGGTACTTCGCATCGATGCCGAAGTGGGGGATGTGGATGCCGCCTTCGCCGATGCCGACCAAGTTTTTGAGGGCGAATATCGCACCCAAAAACAACAGCACACGCATCTGGAACCACACGTGTGCATCAGCTATTGGGACGAAGATGACCGGTTGGTGTTGCGCACCAGCACGCAGGTTCCGTTCCATGTGCGGCGCATGGTCGCCCCGTTGATTGGCTTGCCCGTCAAACAGATTCGAGTGGTCAAACCCCGACTTGGCGGCGGCTTTGGCAATAAACAGGAAATGTTGCTGGAAGATTTGTGCGGCCATCTGACCATCGCCACCGGGCGTCCGGTGCGGATGGAATACACCCGCAAACAGGAATTTACCAGTTCTCGCAGCCGCCATCCGAACATCATCCGCTACAAAATCGGCGTGACAGACGGAAAAGTCACCGCCGCCGACCTGTATCTCATCGGCGATACCGGCGCGTATGGCACGCACGGACTCACTGTGCAAATGGTGGGCGGCTTTAAAGGGTTGACGCTTTACAACGCGCCAAACACTCGGTTTGTCTCGGATGTGGTGTATACCAACACCCCGCCGACCGGCGCATTCCGCGGCTATGGCGCGACCCAATGCCAATTCGGTATGGAAGTGCTGATGGAAGAAATTTCCGAGCAGATTGGGTTGGATGTGGTGGACTTTAAACGCAACAACTGGCTCAAATTGGGCGAACCGATGTATCTGGCGCGAAAATTGGGTGAAGGGCGTGAAGGGTTCGACCAAACGCTCGAATCCAGCGGGCTGGAGCAATGTGTGAATGTGGCGCTGCAAGCCACCGACTTTTACCGCAAACGCGCCGCATATGCCCAGCAAAAAGGCGCCAAACGCAAAGGCATCGGCATGGCGGTACAAATGCACGGTAGCGGTATCGCCGGGTTGGATATGGCAGCCGCCACCCTGAAAATGAATGACGATGGCTCATTCAACCTGCAAATGGGCGCCACCGACCTCGGCACGGGGTCGGACACCATTCTGGCGCAGATTGCCGCCGAAGTTCTCGGCATTCCGGTGGAAGACCTGATTGTCTATTCCAGCGACACCGATTTTACCCCATTTGACACCGGCGCGTATGCCAGTTCCACCACATATATCAGCGGTGGGGCGGTGCGGAATGTCGCCCAGAAAATCAAAAAACAGGTGCAGGACCATGCCGCATTAATGCTGGAAATGGATGACCCCGATGCGCTGGTGTTGAAAGACCGCAAAGTCATCGCCCCGGATGGACGTTCGGTGACGATGGCGGAAGTGGCGTTGAACAGCCTTCATCAGAACAAACAACACCAGATTATGGCGACAGCATCGCACATCAGTTACACCAGCCCGCCGCCAGTGGCGACTCAATTCGCGGAAGTGGAAGTGGACACCGAAACGGGTGAAGTGACCGTGGAACGCTTGCTGATGGTGGTCGATGCCGGACGGGTGATTAATCCCATCACCGCCGCCGGACAGGTGGAAGGCGGGGTGGCGCAGGCACTCGGTTTGGCGCGCAGCGAAGAAATGGTGTTCGATGACGAAGGGCATCAAATCACCACCACCTGGGGACCGTATCACGTTTATTCCGCCAGTGAAATGCCCGCTGTGGATGTGATTTTTGTGCAGACCGACGAACCCAGCGGTCCCTTCGGCGCGAAATCCATTTCAGAAATTGCGATGGACGGCGTTTCGCCCTCGATTGTCAGCGCGATTCACAACGCCACCGGTGTTTGGATGCGACAATTGCCATTGACTCCCGAACGGGTGTGGCGTGCCATCCATGCGGAAAAAACGGAAGAAGTTGCAATGCCGGAAACGGTATCCGCATAAAAAAAGCGACCTTTGTGGTCGCCAACAGTCGAAAAGAAACGGGCAGTCACCCGCGCGGCGATTGCCCGTTTTTGATTTTGCGGAGTCTGGGTTCCAGCGTGTTGCGGATGGCGCGGAAACGGCGGTCAAAATAGGCAAAAAGATACCACGCTGTTCCCAACCCGAACCACAGCCCGGTGACGGTGCGCAGCCACCAATTAATAGTGCCGATGGTGGTGCCGGAATAATAGTCTGGCGGCATGATGCCCTGTGTCAACCACACCGACCACGGATTTCCGGCGCGAAAATTAAAACCGAGCCGCTCATCTGCCATGTGGGTCAGCGCATCCAGAAACATCGGCAGGACAAATACCACCAGCAGGGCACGGGTGATGCGCGGTTGCCAGAGGTACATACTCCAAATCAAACCGCCTGCCAGCAAGCCGATGAAAATGGCGGTCATGCGGTGATTCAGTGCCATCTTCCACCCAATGTCTGCATTGCCCACAAAAGTGCGCAGGTTGAATGGTGTGCCGCCCCAATCCAGAATTTGTTCCAGCGAATAAGTTTTCACGCCGCCGTCGGGACTGAAGAGAAAATAGCTGCGTTGGGGCAATTGGTGGTCGTGCGGGGCGTATTGGCGATAAAGCCATTCGCCCGCGTCGGTTGCGCCGAGCGACATCAACAGTGGGGCGGCAATCGCGCCCGCCAATATTATGGCAAATACGCTGTTGATGGCAAGCTCCCAGTGACGTGCCAGCCAGAGGATTCGTTTTTGCAGAAAGAGAATGAGAGGTCGTGATTGTTTGATCATTACCGAATTATACCACAAACCATGCCATTCTCCCACAAAAAAAAGCGCATCGAACAATTCGGTGCGCCGGGGGTGTGCGATGGGCTATTCATCCGCTTTTTGCGGCACGCGGATGTAAAACGTGCAATCGAGTGCACCGGTGGATATGCGCTGCAAAATACCGATGGCGGCGCGTCCGTGCGGGGCGTGTTTCTCTTTAAATTCGCGGTCAACAAACGAGCGTTTTTCTGCCAACGGCAGCGCGTCATCCAAATTGATGGTATTTACCAAAAAGGCAGGTTGTTTGCCGGTGATAATATTGAATGCTCCCATTTTCATTCCCAAACAGGCGGCGCAATTATGTTGATCCTTTTTGGTATATTCGATGTGCGGGCATTTTGTGATGCGGGCGCTGAAACGTTCGGGGGTATCCAGCAATATTTCTTCTTCAAACGAGAAACCAAACGGATCCAGCAGGGTGTAGCATTTGGCGAAAATATCGGCGTAGCCTCCGCTGGTATCAAAGGGAACCATTTTTCGTGTGACCATTTCTTTCAAGGTGCGTTCCATAATTTCTGCCAGCAATGGCACGGCAATGCGTTCGCCGTATGTATCGGTAATAGTTTCATATATCGATTCGAACGCAATTAAATGCAATACTTCCGCTAAAATTTTGGGGTCGCTGGGGTTTGGCGTCACTGAGATTACCTCCATTGGTAAACAAGGTACATTCAATTATACGTTATTTTCCCGGAAAAAGAAATGGATCTTTGGGAATTTGTGGGGTTAGCCCCGAAATAAATTTCAGGGCTAAAAACAAAA
>CAYZQQ010000225.1:0-5881 GCA_964480075.1 uncultured Anaerolineaceae bacterium | reverse complement strand
GCGGGGGTTCGGTGGGTGCGGCGGCTTCCTGCATCATTTCCGGTTGTGGCGCCAGCGCAATTTGGGTGGCATTTTGCCCGCCGACTCCGGATTGCCGGAAGATGGTCATCCCCACCACAACCACCACCGCCAGCGCGGCAACCGCGCCCAACGCGGTTATTGCCGGTTTCAACCAGCCGAAAAACCCGCGTGGTTTGGATTCCTCCAGCCCCACATCGGCGGCGGAAAGGGTGAACGGGCGCGGAGCAACCATCCGTGGCAGGGTTTGCATTATCTGCACGGTATGGCGCAGGCTGTCTAGCTCGGCGCGCAACTCGGCAGATTGCGCCAGCGCATCTTGCACCCGCGCGCGCTCATCGGCGGTCACTTCGCCATCCAAATACGGGGAAAGCAGGTCGCGGGTTTCGGGATTTATGGAGTTGCCGGTTTTCTGGTCCTTTGTCATTCGCTATTCGCTATTCATCATTTGCTATTTTATTGACGGTATTGCGCCGGTAAAAGTTCCTGACGGCGTAGAATATCACGCAAGCGGGTGCGGGCGCGGCTAAGCCGGGATTTTACCGTGCCGAGTGCAATGTCAGTTGCGTCTGATATTTCCTGATAATTAAAGCCTTCCACATCGCTCAACACCAAAATCAGGCGCTGGTCGGGGGGCAATTGGTTGATGGCGTGCTGGAGCATATCGCCCAATTCGCGGTTTTCCACTGTTTTTTCGGGCGGGGTTGCGGGGTCGAGCAAATGGGGAGCGTAATCTGATTCGGTGTCGTCGGGTTCGAGTGGTTCGCTGGGGCGGCGGCGCTCATAGCGGAGCTGGTCGTAACAAGCATTGGAAACAATCCGCATCAGCCAGCTTTTGAATGAGCCGCCGCGATACTGATTGATAGCTTTAAACGCCTTGATGAACGCCTCCTGCGTCGCGTCGGCGGCAGCGTCGGCATCGCCCATCACCCGCGCAGCAACGTTGAACGCCAACCCCTGATGTGTCATCACCAGCCGGTTGAACGCCGCCAAACTGCCATTTTGCGCTGCCTGAATGATTTCCGCTTCGGTCATTTTCCCGTTCGCCTCACCTGAAATTTTCTATGATACCAGCCATATTGTCAAGTTTGAACACCGACACCAAATTTGACGAAGTGAGCGAACTTTATTATACTGGTGGCGTTCAGTTTTACTGAGCAAACGCCGAAGTGGCGGAATTGGCAGACGCGCACGACTCAAACTCGTGTGGAGTAATCCGTGTGGGTTCGATTCCCACCTTCGGCACTCATTACCCGTGATACCCATCCATCACACCCCAGCCTGACTCCCTCACCCGGTGAGAAAACAGGCTATTTTTTTTGTTTGAGGTCAACCATTATGTTGAAGAAACTACAATCACTTGACAGGCGCTGGCTCATTTTACTATCCATCGTGCCGGTAGGATGTTTACTGGCAATCATCGCCGGGGTGGTGCTCGGCTGGGGATTATTCCCGACCAACACCGCCAGCGGGCAAATTAGCAATTTGAACGCTAACGAAATTGACGGATTTGTCATCAATATTGCGCAAGAATACGCCCAAGATGGCGACATGCAAAAGGCACAAAATCGACTGCTGGAACTTGATACGCCTAACGCGCCACAATATGTGTCGTTTCTGGCAGACCGAATGATTCAAGAAGGGCGCGGAAAAACCGACCCCGAACTGGTAGAAGTCATTCAGTTGGCGCAGGCTGTCGGCAGCAGTACCGAAAATATGCTCGCGTATATCGCATCCCCCACGCCGCTCCCCACCGACACCCCGACACCCACCAGCACCCCGACGCCCGTGCCGCCCACCGAAACCCCCATCCCGCCGACGGACACGCCTGTCCCCGCAGATACCGCCACCCCCGTCCCGCCGACGGACACGCCGATTCCACCCACCAACACCCCGGCAGCCACCCATACCCCCGCGCCACCGACGAACACCCCCGTGCCGCCCACCGCCACCGCGCCGCCGGTTGATTTTGTGGTGGATGCCGTGTTCATGCTCTCACGGGATGAAAACGGCGGGTGTATGGGCAATCACAATGTTTTTGTCGATGTGGTAGATGTTAACGGCGCCCCATTGCTCAATGCAAAAATTGATGACCCAGCGCAAGCAAACGGTCCTTTTATGCGTATCAGCGGCGAGAAAAACGAGCCGTTCACGCCTGCCGGGCATAATTATGGCAACAAACTTGCCGAAGTTGATTTGTATAAAGGCGGTGGCCCAGAACTGGCAATCACAGAATATCCGGCTGGACATCCCGTAACCAGCCAAACCAGCCCCGTACTGTCCAGCAGCGACCCGCAAATTGTAGAATCCGGCGGTATCCATTTTTGGATTGAAGCGGGCGGATACTGCAACAGTGATGCCGATTGTCGGGCAAAAGCCGGGTGGGGAGATGGCAGCAACAGTATGTGCTGGGGACATTATTCATACTACCTGCGCTTCAAAGCCACCCATCCGTTTTAATTTTTCCAGATAATCTGACGACATACCCAAACCCCGACACGCGCGCGAGCCTCTGTCGGGGTTTGTTTTTGGAAGTGATTTTGATGAAACCCACACTCACCCCGCACGTCACCCGCATAAATGTGGTGGGAACCAGCGGCAGCGGGAAATCGACCTTCGGGCGGAAACTCGCTGCCGCGCTGGCCGTACCGTACATCGAAATGGACGCTCTTTTCTGGAAACCAAACTGGCAGGAAACGAGCAACGCCGAATTTTTCCCGAAGCTGGAACACGCGCTCACTGCCGAAGCGTGGGTGCTGGACGGAAACTACACCCGAACCCTGTCGCTAAAATGGCGGCGCACCCAAATGGTCATCTGGCTTGATTTTCCCCTGCCGATGATATTCTGGCGCGCCGTCACCCGCGCCGTCGGGTACGCACTATCCAAAAAAGAGTTGTGGAAAAACACCGGCAACACCGAATCATTCCGCAAAATATTCTTCAGCCGTGATTCCATCCTATTGTGGACACTGACATCCTTTGCCCGCGTTCGCCGCCGGTATGAACGCTATCCCGCCGACCCCGCCTTCGCGCACATCACATTTGTGCGAATGCGGTCGCCCCGGCAGGCCACGGAATTTTTGCGGCGCATTTCGGCGGGTGAAACGCCGGAGCAAATTGCCTGTTTTTGGCATTAGATGGAATTGTATGGCACAATACGGTATCGGCACGAGAACAGTGCCGTACGCAAACGCAACACGTTCTTCATTAATAGAGTAACCTAAATAGAGTAACCTATGAGACACGAATCGGATTGGTGGCTCGGTGGATTTTTGGCAGCATTTCTGCTTGGGTTGGGACTGACTCTCTTTTACACATGGTTTTTGGTTCCCCGCATCCCACCCACCACCCCCGCGAATTTAAATCCCCATGACAAAGAAATTTATACCGTACTGATTGCGGCTGCTTTTCAACACACCGGCAACCTGCAAACAGCGCAAACCCGGCTCGCTGCGCTGAAAGACCCGCATCCCGCCGAAACTATCGCCGGGCTGACCCGTTCCTACATTGACCGCAATGCCGACCCGCGCGATATTCGCGCGCTGGCAACATTGGCGGACGCGCTCGGCAAAACCGAAAGCTACATGCTGGCATATCTGGCAACCGCCACCGGCACCCCAACTCCCATCCCGACCGTTACCCCCACCGTCACCGCCACTCCATCACCCACCGCCACTCCAAAACCCACCGTTTCCCGTACGATTACCCCACGCCCCACCGCAACGCCACTCACGTTTCGCGTGGCGCAGTCGGTGCCACTGTGCGACCCGCACGGCAATCGCACCCTGCGGATTTTTGTCCGAGATGTTGCCGGAAACGGTGTCCCGGGTGTGAAAATCGCCGTATCGTGGGCAGAAGGCGAAAATTCGCTCTATACCGGTTTCAAATCGCCGGAAAATCCCGGTTTTGCCGACTTCTTGATGGCAGTCAACCAAACATACACCGTCAAATTGCCGGCATTCCCCTCCGATGACGCCCGCAAAATTAACATCTCTACCACTCAATGTACCAACCTGCCCGAAAGCATCGTCCCATCGTGGCAAGTTGTGTTCCAACAAGCTGCACAGCCATAGGTCAGGGTTTTATGACCGATATTTGCAAATATTCGTATCCT
Organism: uncultured Anaerolineaceae bacterium; assembly: GCA_964480075.1. GTDB lineage: Bacteria > Chloroflexota > Anaerolineae > 4572-78 > 4572-78 > JANTHQ01. Next base: position 1,749 of record CAYZQQ010000225.1, on the reverse strand, counting down.
GCGTAAAATTCTAATCGGCTATACGCTAAATAGCGTAGATTGCCGTACTCTAAAAAGCAAGGTAGAAGGTGAACATTGAAAGACGAGCAACTGAATTCAATTCCCTTCTTTGCTGAACTGGAAAGCAAAGAACGCCGCGCCATCAATCAACAACTAAAAACCGAAACGTATGTGCGCAGTGAAACAATTTTCGCCAAAGGCTCCTCCGCCGACGCTCTCTATATTGTCGAAGCAGGCCGCATTAGCCTTTCCACCGATGGCAAAACGACTCTCGCCAATTTGGGACCGGGGAGTTTGCTGGGAGAATCCGATTTCTTTCAGGGTCAAATCCGCTCTATCAACGCCACTGCCGCATCGGATGTCACCGTGTCGATGCTGGACGCCACCGCAATGGAAGCGCTCATTCGCAATAATCCCAAAATGGGGATGAGCCTCAGCCGTGTGCTTGGGTCGCCCATTGTGCAGATGACGGAATATCTGGCAGAGCAATTGGGTAACAGCGCTTTTATGAAAGCCCTCTCCGCCGAAGACCGGCTTCATCTCGCCGGACGATTGGTGGCGAAAGAATATCCGGCAAACGAAGCAATTTTCCGCGACGGCGCTCCCGCCAGCGGCATGTACCTCATTGAAAGCGGTACGGTACGTCTCATCGGCGAAACCGACAACGATTACAGCGAACTTGGCGCCGGAAATATCTTCGGTGAAATGGCTGTATTGGCGGGCAAGCCTCACCCGGAAACCGCGCAGACCGCCCAGTCAACCACCGTCTGGCATCTTTCGCCGGAGGAATTTGCTGCCATCACTCAAAAATATCCCGCTATCAAAGCGACCCTCAGCCGAACCATTACCGCCCGATTGAACCAAAAAGAACAGCGCGCCGCCGTCGATATTCTGAAGCAAATTCCGCTGTTCAGCACCCTGCCCGATAACGCACTCGCGGATTGTGCCGGGTATTTGATGCTGCGTCATATTCCCGCCAATCAAGCCGTGTACCAAATTGGCGACCACGGCGATGCATTGTTCATCGTTGAATCGGGACAAATTGACCTGACTGATGATGGCGGCAACCTGATAGCCCGCGCCAATATCAACAATTTCTTCGGCGAATTGGCGCTGATGACCGGCAAAAATCGAACCGAGACCGCGAATGCCGTGAGCGACACCAACTTATGGGCACTCTATCGCACCGATTTTGATGCGCTGCTGGTAAAACATCCCCAATTGAGTGTGGCATTGAGCCAAGCACTCCGAGACCATCTCAGCGCCGCCGACAATCAATTCATCGAAAAACACCTGCGGAAATTAGCCGTGATGGGCGGGCTTTCGCGCCGCCAACTCGATGAAATTTCGGCGCGGTTGCACGCCCGTCGCTTTAACACTGGCGACCTGATTTATCAAGAGGGTCAACCCGGCAGTGACCTTTATTTCATCGAAAACGGGTATGCGGAACGATTTACCTCCACCTCGAATGGCGTTGTGGCATTGCCCGTGTTGAGCACTGGCGACTTTTTGGGCGAAACCGCTCTCCTGTCTGGTAGACCGCACGCCACGACCGCACGCGCTCAAACTGATGTGGATATTTGGGTGCTACCCAAAACCGACTTCGATGAATTGGTATATCAAAATCCGAATTTATCGGCGGTGTTAAGTCATGTAATGAGCGACCGGTTGGTTGAAACGATGGACATCATCCGCAACAGCAAGCCGCAGCCCGGCATCGGCTCGCGCCGTCAAGCCAGTCGCCCCATG
>CAYZQQ010000224.1:0-5893 GCA_964480075.1 uncultured Anaerolineaceae bacterium | reverse complement strand
TTTTGTTTTGTTTGCCAGCAAAACGCTGACACCGTATCCGTGAAAGAGGTCGCGGGTGCGCTCGGCAATGAGCGCGATGATGTCTGCCAGCGAATCGCCGCGATTGGCAGCGATGTTCAGCGCGTTGAGCAGCGCCACATCGGCGGCTTGCTGCGACAGCGCCGCCAAATCGGCGCGCAATTGTTGGTTTTCCCGTTGCAGGTCAGCAATAGTGTCCATAGCCTTCGCTCGTATACCGGATATATGCATATCATAGCACAATCCGGGGGACAGAGCAATGTTTTTTCGACGTGGCACGGGGTCCAAAAAGGACGGGTGGTAATTGACGAAATCGGGCATCGCCGTTATCTTATCAGCAGTGCAGGCGAGATTGTCGTTCTAAAATGGATGTGCAAAATGAAACAACAATATCCAACCGACGGTTCTAATTTGGGGTATGCGTTTACGCACGAAGAATATACCGTCGAAAGTGATTTTCCAGATTTACAGGTTTATTTGCGAAAAACGCCCTCTGAAGCTCACTTTGACCCGGAGACGGTGAGGTTCACCTCCGTAATGAATGGAAAGTCCAACAAAGTGGTGCTTCGCCATCCCACCCAGCATCACGGCGAATTGCAAGTTTTGCCCGGGCGAGTGGTTCTTACCGACCGCCGTGGGCAGCGAGTGGAATTTTTTACATTTGGCGGAACGCTGCTGGTTGACTCGGAAACCGATTTTGTGGGTTGCACGTTCAAATCAGATGCGCCAATCTTTCTATTTAATGAACGTGAAACCGCACGTGCATTATTCGCCGAGGATGCAGAAATTATGCTGGCAGAACGGCGGGCATCGTATGTTCCCCACGAAGAAGAATTCGATAACCGGCTGGTGCATGTGGCGCCATTTACATTGTTTATTACCGTCTTGCATACTTTGTTTGCAAAATTAGAAAAACAGCCGTATAAACGTGTCAAAAGATTATTAAAACTTCATCAATATGTTACCGAGAATTTGCGGTTATTGCGAGGCTCTGAAATGAGAGCGGCAGGGTCTCAAACATTAGATGATATATTGTAAAAATAGGATGATATTATGAATAATAGAATATTCAATTTTAGCGCGGGTCCTGCCGCGCTGCCCGTGCCGGTATTGGAACGCGCTCGTGATGAAATGCTGAATTTTGAAAGTAGCGGCATGTCGGTGATGGAGATGAGCCATCGTTCGGCGGTATTTGATGGGATTCTTGACCGTGCAGAAAACGGTATGCGTCGCGTGCTGGCTGTTCCCGACGAGTATGCGATACTCTTTTTGCAGGGCGGTGCGAGCTTGCAGTTCAGTATGGTCCCAATGAATCTGTATCAACCCGGAAAACCGGTGGACATCATCAACACCGGCGTGTGGACGAACAAAGCCATCACCGAATTGAAAAAGGTGGCGGAGCATCGGCTGGCAGGGTCCAGTGAAGCCGATAAATTCCAGCGCATCCCGCGGTTTGATGAGCTTGACCTGCATCCCGATGCATCGTATGTGCATCTGGCATCCAATAATACCATCGCCGGCACAGAATGGCGCGCCTTTCCCGATACGGGCGATGTGCCGCTGGTGGCAGATATGTCCAGCGACATTCTGTCAAAACCGGTAGACGTTTCAAAATTCGGGCTGATTTTTGCCGGGGCGCAGAAAAATATCGGTCCCGCCGGGGTGACAGTGGTCATCATTCGGAAAGATTTGGCGGACCGTGCCGCCGATTCACTGCCGACAATGCTCAACTATCGCACCCATATTGCAAAACGGTCTATGTTCAACACCCCGCCGACGTGGGGCATTTACATCATCGCGCTGGTGATGGAATGGCTGGAAACCGAAGGCGGGTTGACGGCGATAGAAGCGCGCAACAAAGCTAAAGCCGCGTTATTGTATAATGCCATCGATAATATTGATTTCTATTCTTGCCCGGTGGAACTGGAAAGTCGCTCGCTGATGAATGTGGTATTTCGGGTGCGCGGGGGCGATGAAGTATTGGAAAAGAAATTTGTCGCCGAATCGACAGCGGCGGGATTGGTAAACCTCAAAGGGCATCGGTCGGTGGGGGGCTTGCGGGCATCGCTGTACAATGCTCAGTCGATGGCAGGCGTGCAAGCGCTGGTCAATTTTATGGCGGCGTTTGCAAAAGAAAACGGATAGTATTCCGACACGGTTTTGTCTGAAAACACAATCACACGGCACACGATAGCAGGTTTTGTGTGCTGTGTTTTTTGCATAGAACTAAATGAAACTTTTTTAGAAGTCTACCATAGGGTGACAAAAAATTGGGAGAAGGCAGTTTTTGACAACTTTATAAATCTGCATACAATTTATTTGTCTGGTTGTCTATACAAAAACAATCTTCGGTGAAGAAGATATGACCCGTTTTACAGGACCAACACCCAAATATCACCAACTGACTGAAATTTTGCGACAGAGAATCTTGGATGGCGACTATGTGCCCGGCGATAAATTGCCCACCGAAGCAATGCTTTGCAAAACATTCAACGCCAGCCGCGGCACGGTGCGCAAAGCATTGGATATGCTGGTGCGGCAGGGATTAATTCACCGTGAGCAGGGACGCGGTACATTTGTCAACTCGCAATTTTCGCGGCGCAGCTATTTTACGCTCACCGGGTTTAACGAGGATATGCGCCGCCAACATCGTCAGCCCGGTACACGGATTGTGCGGGCAGAAGTTGTCCCAGCCACCGCCGATATTGCCCGGCAGTTGGCTATCAGCACCGGCGAACCGACCATCTGCATTCGGCGGTTGCGGCTGGCAGACGGACAACCGGTGGTTCACGAAACCCGCTGTCTGGCGCAATCATTATGTCCGCAACTGCTGGAGCATAATCTGGAAGTCGAATCGGTACACGAGTTGCTGGTTCACACCTGCCATCTGCCGCTCATCCGCACGGTACATACCCTCGAAGCCCACATTTTAACACCGGACGAAGCCGACTTGCTACAAGCAGAAGCAGGGTCGCCCGCATTTTGGATTGACCGGCTCACATACACGGTCGATGAAACCGGATACGAACGCCCCGCCGTATGGTATACGGCGCTTTTTCGGGGCGATGAATATCATTTTAAGACAGAGTTTCAAACAACTTTTTAGCGACAAAAGGAGACAAAATGAAACGCAAAACTCTACTATTGATGGTCAGTTTGTTGGTTGTTGGTTTGTTGGTTGCCGGCTGCGGTGGCAGCAATAATGGTCCCATAAGAATCGGGCTGTTCTCGCCCACCACCGGTTTTGCTGCGGCAGACGGCACCAGCGCCCTGCAATCGGCGCAATTGGCGGTAAAAATGATCAATGCCGATGGCGGTGTACTGGGACGTCAACTTGAATTGGTTTTTTATGATGATGCTGCCAAACCGGACCAAGCCTCGTCACTGGCGCGCAAGCTCATCGAGCAGGATAAAGTGGTGGCGGGTATCAGCGGCTCATATTCCGGGGCAACCCGTGCCGCCGCGCCGATTTTTCAGGAAGCGGGCATCCCGATGGTTTCCGCCTACGCTATCCACCCCGAAATTACCGCGACCGGCGATAAAATTTTCCGGGTGGGCACACTGGCGGATGTTGAAGGCCGTGTCGGCGCAGAATTGGTGGGCAATGTGCTGAATGCCAAAAAAGTCGCCATTCTTACAATTGATAACGACTTCGGGGTTTCGCTGACCGATGGCTTTAAAGCATACGCCGCCACCTTGGGGCTGGATATTGTGCTGGAAGAAAAATACCCCCTCGGCGAAACGGAATTCCGTCCCATCATCGGCAAAATCATTGCCGCCAACCCCGATGCGGTGTACGTGACCGGTTATTACAACGAAGCCGCAAACTTTGTGAGTCAGGCAAAAGATGCAGGGTTAACCGCGCAGATTATTGGGCAGGAAGGATACGATTCACCCAAATTTGTGGAATTGGCAGGACCTGCGTCCGAAGGGGTTATCATCACCACCGATTTGAACCGCGACAGTGACCGCCCGATGACCAAAAAATTTCTGGAGCAATATAAAGCGGAATACGGCGAGGACGCGGATATGGTTGGCGCATCGGCGTTTGATGCGATGCAAGTGCTGGCGTATGCCATCAAAACAGCCGGCAGCACCGATTCTGCCAAAATTACGGCTGCCATCGCCAACCTAAAAAACTTTGAAGATGTTGCCAGCGGTCCATTCCTGAAATATACCGCCGGGCGAGAAGTGGTGCGACCCGTCGGCGCGCAAGTGGTTAAAGATGGCGCTTTCCATTTCTATCACGAATTTGATAATGAAGCCTTGATTACCGCACAGTAGTTTTTTATAGTGTGATGCGTGTGGCGTGGGGATGAAAATCCTCACGTTCGCGCATCACACTTTATTTTTGGAGGGCAGCGATGCCTGTTTTGCAAAATCTCTCGAATTCATTGGTGCTGGCAAGTACCTATATTTTGATGGCTGCCGGGTTGAGCATGGTGTATGGTGTGCTAAAAATTTTGCACGTGGCGCACGCCGCCGTGTACACCATCGGCGCATTCACCGGATTGCTGATGTATACCTGGATAGCCAATTTTTGGCTGGCGCTATTTGGCGCGATGGGGGTCAGTGGAATAATGGGCGTGCTCATCTATCGTGGCGTGTATTTTTATATGCTCGATGCGCCGCGCACGGTGCCGCTGATTGCCAGCATCGGATTGTTTGTGATGTTCACCGACTTGTTGCAGAAGAAATTTCTGATGGGACCCTATCAAAAAGCGCTGCCGGTGGAGGGCGCGGGCATGCCTGCCATCAATTTTGGTGCATTTTCGATGACCTCCACCCAAACGCTCATTTTGGTGGTCACTGTGGCATTGATGGTCGGCGTGTATCTCATTCTCAGCCGCACCCGCATCGGCTTGGGATGGCAAGCCGCTGCAATGGACAGAGACATGGCGGCGGCGGTGGGCGTCAATCTTAACCGGGTGGTGGCGCTCAACTTCTTTCTCGGTTCGGCGCTGGCGGGCGCGGCAGGTGTGCTGGTGGGGGCATACAACAACAGCGTTTTCGCCACCATGGGCGATCTGGTGTCGTATAAAGCCTTCATCATCATTGTGCTGGGTGGCATGGGCAGTTTGCCCGGCGTGATTGTTGCCAGTATTTTGCTGGCGGTGGTCGAAAACTTTCTGGTGACATCGGTGGGCTATGTGCTCCCGCGTGATGCCATTGCATTTTTAGTCCTCATTTTAATGTTAATGTTCAGACCCCATGGTCTGTTTGGGCGGGAGTAACGCCAATGAGCGGATACATAATCAGTGTAGCTATCTTTGCAGGTATCTGGGTGACACTGGCACTCAGCCTGAATATTTTAACGGGATATGCGGGGCAGGTGTCGCTGGGACACGCTGCGTTTTTCGGCATTGGCGCGTATGCCTCCGCCGTGATGGCAGTGCGCTATGGTCAGCCGTTTTGGGTGGATTTTGTCGCCGCCATTGTCATCACCGGTTTGGTGGGCACAATTTTGGGATTGCCCAGCCTGCGCGTGCGGCACGATTTTTTGGTGCTGGCGACGATGGGTATCAATTTTGTGGTGGTGGCGCTGTTCAAATATGTCGATTTTTTCGGTGGGGCGATGGGACTGGTCAACATCCCCGCCCCCTCATTTTTTGGAATGACATTTCGCGGCGGTACGCCGTATTTGATTTTGGTATGGCTGTACGTGCTGCTGGTATGGGCTGTGAGCTGGTATATTTCAAAAAGTTGGGTGGGATTGGCATTCAACGCCATTCGGCTGGATGAAGATGCGGCGGCGGCGGTTGGTATCGGCGCGGCACGATTTAAAATTTACGCCTTCGGCATCAGTGCGGCGCTGGCGGGCGGTGCGGGGTCGCTGTATGCTCATTTCATCGGCAGTGTGTTCCCCGATTCATTC
>CAYZQQ010000223.1:0-5910 GCA_964480075.1 uncultured Anaerolineaceae bacterium | reverse complement strand
CCAATGATGTCTTCCGCACCATACGGGCTGGCGCCATCGGGGAAGCTCCCCACGGCTGTTGTGCCACGGATGCCGGTATCTTTAACATTCGCTTTGGCAGGGTCAAATTCGTTTCCCCATGAGTACATCCGACCGTCATCGCCACGCGCGGCTTTTTCCCATTCTTGCTCGGTGGGCAGACGTTTACCCGCCCATTCACAGAAAGCGTTGGCGTCATTCCATGTAACTTTTACTACCGGGTGATTTCCTTTGCCTTCGGCATAATCTTTCCACGTTTTGCTACTGCCCTGTTGTTCGGCGTAGGTTTGATACCCTGTCGCCGTTACGAACATTGCATAATCATCGTTGGTCACTTCAAATTTGTCAATTTCAAAGGCAGACAAATTAATGGTTTGCTGCGGTGCATCTTCCGGGTCACCATCATCTGCTCCCATAGTAAATGGCCCGGCGGGCACCGCAACCATGTCAGTGTTCACCATTGGTGCCGGTTCGGGGGTGTCGGTGGGGACAGGGGCGGCAGAAGCTTCGGTTGTTGAAGCCGGAGCTTTAGTAGCCGGCGGCTCGGTGGGCGCCGAGGTCGGCGATGGTTTGGCGGTGGGGGTTGGGGGTGCGGGGCGAGGGGTGGGGGTTGCCAGCACAATTTTTGTGGGCGTCGGTCCCCCGCCGGTTTCGGCATTGCCATTGCCGGAGCCGGACGAACCACATGCCGCCAGCGCAATTAATAATGTCAAACTAAAAACTGCATACACTATTCGCTTCATTCTCTTAACTCCTTATTTTCATCCTGATGACGGTCTAAATCATCATAACCTAACTGTGAAGTATAACCATAGACGCCACAGAAGTCAATCTGTCTGCACGGGCAAGGTTATTAAATATCCGCATCAGGGTTTTGGCGCGAAGATACCATCAAATTATGGTTCGCCGTCGCTCTGCTCGTCGAATCTACATCCAAAATCCTCCCGATTGGGGTCGCTATCTGCGGCGAAATCCATACCATCATCAGTGTCGGTCAACAAGATAAGTACGCGAGCATAAATTCTGTGGTATTCTTATCCTGAAAATATTTCACACCCTCTCCCCTAACCCTCCCCCTCAAAGGGGGAGGGAGATGCCGCAGGCATCAGGAGGGGGAAAGTTAAGTCGCTAATAGTTTACAAAATCATGCAAAACTTTTGCTCGGGTACATATTGTCTACCCGGCAAGCTGTCCAGCGCCGGTATGCATTATGATTGACGCGGTTGCAAAACAGATAATTTGTATAGAATCTAGAAATTCAACTTTTTAAAGATAAATTCCGGCACATGGCGCAGCACCGTCATAATTATCCACCAGAACCACGGCAGATATACCACCTCTCGTCCGGTGACGATAGCACGATAAACGCCGCGCCCCACTGCCTCTGCCGGCGCAAAAAGCAACCCTTTTTCCAGATGGGCGGTCATGGGTGTATCCACCATTCCCGGCTTGAGAGTGATGACGGTGACGCCGGTATCCGCCAGCCGGTTGCGCAATCCTGACATAAATGCGGTGACGCCTGCTTTTGCCGCGCCATACACATAATTACTGCCCCTGCCCCGGTCTCCGGCGACAGATGAAATGACGGCGATGGTGCCATGCCGTTCTGTTTCAAATTGGTTTGCCAGTAATGTCAATAGCGAAACCACGCTCAAAAAGTTGGTGCGCAGTTCCTGCTCGGTCAGTGCATAACTTTGCTGACAAGCTTTCTGGTCGCTCAGTGTACCGTGCGCAATCAACGCCACATCCAACCCGCCGAGCAATTCAGTGGCGTTCACCAGCAGAGCGGGATGTTTGCCGGTGTCGGTTAAATTGAGCACAGCGATTTCCACCTGTGTTGCGCCACGCACTCGCAAATCATTGGCGACTACCTGCAATTTGTCGGCATCCCGTGCCACCAAAAAGAGACTATCACCATCAGCGGCAAATTCTTTGGCAGTTTCCTGCGCTATCGCCGAGGTTGCCCCCACTATCAGCACCCGTCGCGGCTGCCGATGGCGCGATGCTCGCGCCGCATCAGTTGCTGCCGCCTGTTTTTTCGATTTGGAAAATATTGCCAGTGCGGCGGCAATCGCAGAAATTGCACCGGCGGCAATGGTTGCCTTTTTCATTGGATTGTTCCTTTCGCAAAATAGCCGTCAGCAGTCAGCGGTCGGCATTTGTTCATTATAGTTATGCATGGTCATGGTGTGACCCTGCGCCAAAAACTGGATGATATTTGGGGGTCGATATACTGCTGAAATACCTCCCATTCCGGGAAAAACGTTTGGAAAAATTCAGCAGACATCCGCGAATCTTTGGCGGGATAGCCCGCCACACCCCCGCTGTCGAGTACCATGCGGTCAATTTCGGTCAGCAGGTTGAGTGTCGGTTGCCCCTGATTCGGGAAATCAATTGCCAGCGTTACGCCTTTACGCGGAAACGACAGCATCCCTGGTGATTTTTTATTGCCAAACGTTTTCAGTACATTTAAAAATGGTGTCAAACCGGATGTGGCAATTTTTTCAATGATAGCGCGAATGGCGCGATAATTATCATCGTATGGCACAATGCACTGATACTGCATAAATCCGCGGGTGCCGTAAATGCGATTCCAACGCCCCACCGCATCCAGCGGGTAGAAAAACGGCTCGTAATGAACCAACCCGCGCACCACTTTTCGCAAATTCTTTTCATAATAGAGAATATTGAATGCCCGCATGGTAAAATTGTTCAGCATAAAATTGGGGGCGGTAAACGGCACCGTCAGTAATTGCCCTTTGGCGGGATGGAAACTGTATTCAACGGGCGCGGCGGCATTATTGCCCCGCATAAACACCCCCTTTCCCAGCGAATCGCCGTGTGCAAAACAATCAATCCAACTGACGGTATGTTCGTATTGCGCTTCTGATTCCTGCGCAATGTCAAAAAATTCAGCCAAGTTTTTAAATTTGATGATTTCTTCATCGATGAACGGGCTTTTTATTTTTTTGAGTTTCATCTCCGCCCACAAAATAACACCCGTCAGCCCCAACCCGCCGATGGTGGCGCGATACCACTCGGCGTTTTCAGTGGGCGAACATATCGTGCGTGTGCCATCGGAACGCAGCAGCTCGAATTGGGTGACATATCTGCCAAACGTACCGGCGTACCCGTGGTTTTTACCATGTACATCGTTGGCAATCGCCCCGCCAACCGTGACAAATTTTGTTCCCGGCGTAACCGACAGAAACCAGCCGTGCGGCACAATCAATTGCAAAATTTCTGCCAGCGACACCCCCGCTTCACAGCGTAAAACTCCGGTTTCGGGGTCAAACGCCAAAAAATGGCTCAACGGGCGCATGTCCAACAGCGTGCCGCCATCGTTCAAACCACTATCGCCGTAACTGCGTCCCAAACCAACCGGCAAGAAAGGCGCGGGTAAGCCCTGCACCACTGATGCCATGGTCGATTGCCAAGTGGCACGTCGAATGTGGTGGGTGAAATTAAAATAGCGTCCCCACGATTCATATTGGTTCATTGTGTAACTCCATTGAAAATAGGTTGTCAGCCGCCGAGTTTTGTAGCCTGCCCATCGTACCAGACAATGATAACATTCCCGAACTAATTGTCAAACGCGCCAACAATTTGCGGTTTTGTCCATTCGCTGCCTTCGTGCTATACTTTGCGGCGTTTAATTTTGTGGAAGAAGGAGGGCGTCGGCACACTGTGTGCTTGTTACGCCCTCTTTTCTCGACCGGTGATTTATGACAACATTTTTACTATTGGGTTATAGCTTTGTTTTAGTGGGATTAGCTTTATACGGATTCAACGCGCTATTATATTCGGCACTGTTTTTACGCTATCGACATGCGGCATTCAACCAGTCCAGCCCGACCGTCGCGCAGAATGATTTGCCGTCGGTGACCGTGCAACTGCCCGTTTTTAACGAAAAGCTGGTGGTAGAACGGCTGATTGACACGGTTGTGGCGCTTGATTATCCTGCCAAGAAACTCTCCATTCAAGTGCTGGATGATTCCACCGACGATACCATTTCGCTGGCACGGGCGCGCGTGGCGTTCCATCGGCAACACGGGGTGAATATTGAATATGTCCGCCGACCGGAGCGCACCGGGTTTAAAGCAGGCGCGCTGGCACACGGGTTGCAATCTGCCCCCGGTAAATTTATTGCCATTTTTGATGCCGATTTTGTCCCACCGCGTGATTTTCTGCGAAAGGTGATGCCGCATTTTCAAAATCCACAGGTGGGTATGGTGCAGGCTCGCTGGGGACATTTGAACGCCACCGCCAACGCATTTACCCGCGCGCAGGCATTGGCGCTGGATGGGCATTTTGTGGTCGAGCAGACGGTTCGCAGTCAAAGTGGGTTGTTGATGAATTTTAACGGGTCGGGCGGCGTTTGGCGACGGGCTGCCATTGATGATGCCGGCGGATGGCAGTCGGATACAATTGCAGAGGATTTGGATTTGTCATATCGGGCGCAATTACGCGGCTGGAAATTGGTATACCTGCCAACCGTTGTTGCTCCTGCCGAGATTCCGCCACTGCTGACGGCGTTCAAACGCCAGCAATTTCGATGGGCAAAAGGCGCGATTCAGGCGTTGAAAAAGTACGGTGGGCAACTGTTGCGTGCGCCGTTGTCGCCGTGGCAAAAAATACAGGCATATTTGCATTTAAGCGGTTATTTGGTTCACCCGTTGATGTTGGTGATGATTGTGCTGGGGCTGCCGGTTATTTTGGTGCGCGACCCCGGCACGCTGCCGGTGGGGGCACTCGGTGTGGCAGGGTTTGCCCCGCCGATTCTTTTCGCGCTGTCGCAGTGGGGAGCATACCGCAATTGGGCAAACCGGTTTGCCTATTTTCCATTTTTGGTGCTGTTTGGCGGAGGAATTATGCTGAACAATAGCTGGGCGGTATTTGAGGCGTTTACGGGACGCAATCCCCGCGAATTTTTGCGCACGCCAAAATTCCGCACGCAAAGCGGTATGCGCCGCGCCAGCGATTATGTGCTGCCCGTGGACTGGACCACGTGGGGAGAATTGTTGCTCGGCGGATACTGCTGGGTTGAGGCGGCAGTTGCCATCAGTCGCGCGCCGGGGCTGGCGCCATTTTTGCTGATGTACGCGCTGGGGTTCACGGTAACAGCAGGGCTGGGGCTGTGGCAATCGCGAATGTATTTTTCAGCGCGGCAGACACGGGCACGCCGTCGAATGCGTGGGTCAGTGGTGCGGTAGGGGGAAGTAAGTTCAAAATTTTGAGTTCAAGGTTGCACGTTTCGCGTTTTCACGCATCACAAAATAATGAATCTCCACATAAATAACTCACCTTACGCACTTTAAAATTTGACAAAGTTTGATATTTTAAAATAGAGAGTTTACCCCCTCCCCCTGTATCCCCCCTTCCCGGCGGAGGGGGTAAACTCGAAATTCGGGATTTTCACCAACAATACCATGATTTTGTCAAATCCTCGACTGCGTAAGGTGAGTAAATAAAAACGCCGCCCACTGTGGCGGCGTTTTTAGATTCGCGGAAATACGGGTTACAGTTTGCCGTACAAAATTTCTTTCTTCACTTCCGCAATTGCCTCGGTGACTTTAATTTCACGCGGGCAGGCATTGGTGCAGTTAAAGATGGTGCGGCAGCGCCATACGCCATCGGGGTCGGACAGAATGTCCAATCGCTGTTCGGAGCCGTGGTCACGGCTATCGAAGATAAAGCGATGTGCCTGCACAATAGCGGCGGGACCCACATACGAATCGCTTGCCCAGAAGGTGGGGCAACTGGTGGTACAACAGGCACACAAAATACATTTGGTGCTTTCTTCAAACCGTAGTTGCTCTTCTTCGCTTTGCAGGCGTTCTTTTTCCGGTGCGGGGTCATCATTGATAAAGAAGGGCAGCACCGAGCGATAAT
>CAYZQQ010000222.1:0-5921 GCA_964480075.1 uncultured Anaerolineaceae bacterium | reverse complement strand
CGCTTGAGCAAAACCCGACCCGAAGGGGCAAAATTCCGTAATACCCCGCTGCTTGCGGCGGGGATAGGAATTTTGAGGGTTTTGCAAATTTATTTTTGTAATCTAAATCAGTGAGTTAGCTTACATGGGCAACGGAGAATAATTATGCTTCCAAAAACAAGTGATGTGGTCATTATCGGTGGTGGGGTGATGGGCGCCAGCACGGCATATCATCTCGCCAAACAGAACCGGGGACTTCGCGTAACCGTTCTGGAAAAAGCACCGTCCTTCGGCGAAGCGTCCACCGGAAAATGTGCCGGGGGGGTGCGCCATCAATTTTCCACCGCAGTGAACATTCGGTTATCGCAGGAAAGTTTCAAGCTGATGGAACGATTTTCGGAAGAATTGGAGCAGGAAATCGGATTGCGGAAAATTGGATACCTATTTTTGCTGGACAGCGAATCCGATATGGCGCAATTTCGGGAGAATGTGGCGTTGCAAAACCGCCTCGGCGTTAAATCGGTGATGCTCTCACCCGCAGACCTGGCGGCACGCCTGCCGTATCTTAATTTGAGCGGCATTGTCGGCGGCACATTTTTTGAGGGAGACGGGCTGGCAGACCCGCACAGTATGGTGCAGGGTTATATTCACGGTGCGCGGCGTCTCGGTGTGAAACTACTCACTGATACACCCGTGGTGGGCATTGATATGGACGGGCAAAAAATTACCGGTGTGCAAACACCACACGGACGCATCGCCACCGACACAGTGGTCATCGCCACCGGAGCGTGGTCGGCGGAAATTGGCGCGATGGTGGGGGTGAATTTACCCATTGTGCCGCTGCGGCGACAAATTGCCGTGACACGTCCCCTCCCGCAGCTAAAATCGATGAACCTGCCCTTTATTCTCTTTTTCGGAGAATCGCTTTATTTTCATCCCGAAGGGGAAGGCATTCTCACCGGTATGTCCAACCAAAACGAAACACCCGGCTTCAGCGAGCAGGTGGATGCCCATTGGACGCTAACCCACATTGACCATGCTATCGACCGTTTTCCGCTGCTGGAGACTGCCGAGTTGCTGACGGAGTGGGCGGGATTGTATGAAATGACTCCCGACCACCAGGCTATTTTGGGGCGATTGCCGGGGGTAGAAAACGCCATCTGTGTGGCGGGGTTCAGCGGGCATGGTTTTATGCACGGTCCCATCTGCGGGCAATTGATGGCAGAAGAAATTATTGACGGCAAAGCCCACACCGTAAATATCGACCCGCTGCGCTACGACCGTTTTCACATGGAGAATGTGAATATTACCGAATTCAATGTGGTGTGACATGATTTTTTCGGTTTTTGGACCGCAATCCGTCACGCTATAAGTATAACCTACATATTATCGAGCGACGCTTGTAATCGCCCCTACATTTTGAGAAGATACGTTCCCGGAACTCTAAAATGCGCCCGTCAGCAGCGCGAGGACAATTCCCCCTGCCATCACACTGCCCAACTGACCGGCGGTGTTTGCCCCCATTGCGTGCATCAGTAGAAAATTCTCAAAATCATAATCTTGTCCCACCCGCTGAACAATTCGCGCCGACATGGGGAACGCGCTGATACCTGCCGCGCCGATGAGCGGATTGAATTTCTTGCCGGAAAGCACATACAATAGCTTGCCGAATAGCACTCCGCCCGCCGTATCGAGTATAAATGCCAGCAACCCCATCCCCAGAATAAGCAGCGTGTCCAGCCGCATAAACCCGTCGCCCGTCATAGTAGCACCGATGGTCAACCCCAGAAAGATGGTTGCCACATTGGCAATTTCGTTTTGAGCTGATTGGCTCAAGCGCTCTACCACCCCCGATTCGCGCATTAAGTTACCGAACATGAGGGTGGCAATCAATGGCGATGCCACCGGTGCGATGAGCGACACGACAATGGTAACGATTATGGGAAACAGCACTCGCGTCGTTTTTGAAACCTCGTGCTGGCTGTACGGCATACGAACTTTGCGCTCCGCGGGCGTGGTGAGCAGGCGCATCACCGGCGGTTGAATGATGGGCACCAGCGACATATAGCTGTATGCCGCCACGGCTATGGGACCCAGCAGATGGGGCGCGAGTTTGGTGGAAACATAAATGGCGGTGGGACCATCAATGGCGCCGATAATGCCGATGGATGCCGCTTCATTCATATTAAAACCCAGTGATAGCGCCAACATCAGCGTGCCAAAAATGCCAAATTGCCCTGCTGCGCCCAAAAACGCCATTTTGGGATTTTCCAACAGGGGACCAAAATCGGTCATAGCTCCCACGCCGATAAAAATAAGCAATGGGAACAATTCGGTTTCAATACCGGCTTTGTACATAATGCCCAATAGCCCGTGTTCACCGCTGATACCCGTGAGCGGCAGGTTGGTCAAAATTGCGCCGAAACCAATCGGCAACAATAGCACGGGTTCATAATCTTTGGCAATTGCCAGATATATCAGCACTCCGCCGATGCCTATCATCACGACCATTTGCCACGTGAGCGCCATCGGCGCTTGAAGTAGGTCTATCAAGTGACTGAAATCCATTGTTCCCCCTATTCAAACGTGAACAGCACATCGCCGTGGGCAACTGCTTGCCCCTCCGAAACTTCCACACCGGCGATGACCCCATCGCGGGGAGAACGAATGGCATTTTTCATTTTCATAGCTTCAAGCGAACACAATGGTTGTTTAAACGTTACCCGGTCGCCGGGATGTACCTGGATCCCCAAAATATTGCCGGGCATGGGCGCTTTGACCGCCGAAACAGTTGGACCGACAGATCTGGTAGATTTTTCTACTTTTTCCGGCGCTGCTATGCCGTGGATTGCCGCTTCTGGCGTTGCCATCAAGCTATCGGCTGGCGCGATATTCAAATCTTCGGCGGCGATGGTGACTATATATGGCTGTCCATTCACATTTACGGAAATGGGGGATTTGTTCAAATCGCCCACTTCCACAAAATATGGTTTCCCATTGACGGTTACTTTTACCCGCCGATTGCCGGATGCTTGCATATTAGCGTCTCCCTCCGGAAAGCCTTGCACCAGATTGATGTTTTTGGATGACTCCGCGATTCCACCACCGACCGGGACCTTTTTCCAGCGATGTTCCCAGATTTCCACCGGAAACTTCGAGCGAACGGAAGTAGGTCAGGGCGGTGACGATAGCGGCGACAACTTCTTCGTCGGGCGTGTCTCGTGCCAGCGATGAGCGTTTGGGCGCGTCGGTGGGCGGCGTGTCCGGCACAAGGTTGCGGCTGCGAAAAATACGTTCCAGCAGAATCATCAACACCACCAACAGCGCCAATCCGAAAAATGTTAATCCCAATCCCAATATGCTGAGTGTTAGCCCTTGTTCCAATAATTGAGTCATAAAGCGCCTCCGCGGTTACAGGGGGATGTTACCGTGTTTTTTGGGTAGGGATGATACCTGTTTGTCGCGCAACAATTCCAGCGCGGCGATGAGTTTGGGTCGCGTTTCTGATGGTTTTATGACATCATCCACATGCCCGCTGGCAGCCAGAGTATACGGTTTGGAAAATTTTTCTTGAAAATCCGACACCAATTCAGCGCGCTGTTCTTCGGCATTTTCGTTGTTTTTCAGGGTTTTTCGGTACAGAATGTTTACCGCTCCCTCTGCGCCCATCACCGCGATTTCGGCGGTGGGCCACGCATAGACCATATCGGTGCGAATGTATTTGCTAGCCATCACAATATATGCGCCGCCATACGCTTTGCGTGTCACCACGGTGAGCTTTGGCACAGTAGCTTCGGAATAGGCATACACAATTTTTGCGCCGTGGCGAATGAGACCGTTGTGCTCCTGACCCACACCGGGCAGAAAGCCGGGCGAGTCCACAAAGGTGATGAGCGGAATGTTGAAGGCATCGCAAAAACGAATGAATCGCGCCATTTTGTCGGAGGCATCAATATCAATGACGCCTGCCAGCACCAGCGGTTGCTGAGCCACAATGCCCACTACCTGCCCGTGCATACGGGCAAAGCCGACGATGGCATTTTCGGCGAAGTGTTCATGCACCTCTAAAAAACTATCTTTGTCTGTCACGCTGCAAATTACAGCAATCATATCGTAAGCCATGCTGGGGTCGGTGGGGACGATGGTGTCTAGCGTTTCATCCATGCGCCATGCCGAGTCGGTCGGTTTGAGTGCGGGTGCGGGTTCGGTATTGTTTGATGGCAGGTAGCTCAACAGTTTTCGCGCCAATTCCAGTGAAGCTTTTTCATTGTCGGCAATAAAATGTGCCACGCCGCTGACCGTGCTGTGGGTCATCGCGCCGCCCAGCGTTTCCGAATCAACATCTTCGTGGGTGATGGTTTTGATAACTTCCGGACCGGTGACAAACATATGACTGATGCCGCGCGTCATAATCACAAAATCAGTTAACCCCGGCGAATATGCCGACCCCCCCGCGCACGGACCGAGCATCACGCTGATTTGCGGAATGACGCCACTGGCTTGGGTGTTTCGCCAAAACAGTTCGGCATACGCCGCCAGACTATAAACGCCTTCTTGAATCCGCGCGCCTCCGGAGTCATTCAGTCCAATGACCGGTACACCGGCAGCCAACGCCATATCCATAATTTTGGTAACTTTTTGCCCCTGTGCCTCGGAAAACGAGCCACCCAGTATTGTAAAATCCTGCGCATACACGCATATCCGCCGTCCATTAATCTTTCCGAAACCTGTCACCACACTGTCGCCGGGATGACGTTTTTTTGCTATGCCAAAATTACTGTGGCGATGGGTAATATAGGCATCCACTTCTTGAAAACTGCCTTCATCCAGCAACATATCAATGCGTTCGCGGGCAGTGGATTTTCCTTTTTGATGCTGGGCTTCAATGCGTGCCTCACCGCCGCCGGCTGAAATTTTCGCTCGATGCGCAGCAAGTTCATCCAATAATTCTTGATGCGTTTGTGGCGATTTGGATGGTTTTTCTGCCATAATTCCTCCAATGATGGATTGAAATTAAAGTTGTGCCAAAGCCTGATTCAAGTCGGCAATCAAATCTTCGGTGGCTTCCAGCCCCACTGAATAGCGGATAAGCCCGTCGGTGATGCCGAGTGCCGCGCGTTCTGCCGGTGACATGCCGGAATGTGAGGTAGTTGCCGGGCGGGTAATGAGCGTTTCTACCCCGCCGAGGCTGGGTGCGCTGATGGGAAATTCTACGGCGGCAACCAACTTTGCCGCCGCTTCGGTCCCGCCGTGTACCTCAAAGCTGAGCATGCCACTAAATCCATCAAACAGTTTTTTTGCCCGTTTATGGTGTGGATGGCTTGTCAAACCGGGGTAATTCACTTTTTTAATTTTTGGATGGTGTGCCAGAAATTCGGCAATTTCCGGGGCGCTTTCGTTGTGTTGACGCATCCGCACGCCGAGTGTTTTTATGCCGCGATAAAGCAGGTAGCAGGCGTGAGTATCCAACGAGCCGCCGAGATGGTTTAATTTGAGGTGGCATTGTTTCACCAAATCTTTTCTACCGATGATGGCTCCCGCCACAATATCAGAATGTCCATTGAGATATTTGGTGGCACTGTGCAACGACAAATCGAACCCCCATTCCGGCGGGCGGAAATTCACGGGTGATGGGAAGGTGTTGTCAATGAGCGAGACCAGCCCGTGCATCCGGGCAAATGCGACCACCGCTTCCAA
This sequence comes from uncultured Anaerolineaceae bacterium, assembly GCA_964480075.1. GTDB lineage: Bacteria > Chloroflexota > Anaerolineae > 4572-78 > 4572-78 > JANTHQ01. The sequence goes on along the minus strand of CAYZQQ010000222.1, from coordinate 245 downwards.
ATCCGGTACCTGTAACAGGGGGTTGGTGAGGCTTTCCACCAGAATAGCTTTGGTGTTGGGGCAAAGTTTGGCTTCCCATGTCTCAGGCGCGTCGCCATCAATAAAATCGAAGGTGATGCCATAGGCGGACAAATCGTGGGTGATGAAAGAATGGGTGCCGCCATACGCTCCCCCCAGCGCCAGCAGGTGGTCGCCCGCGGAAAGCACGGCGAGCAGGGCGGTAGAAATCGCCGCCATACCGCTTC
>CAYZQQ010000221.1:0-5969 GCA_964480075.1 uncultured Anaerolineaceae bacterium | reverse complement strand
TGGAAGCGCGAACGATTGACCGACCCGGCGTGCTCATTGAAGAAATCACCGGCGATGACGGGCGATTATCCCGCGACCCGACAAAAAATACCGCCGGTATCGCCGCCACGGAAGCGCTAAAAATTGTCGGCGCAGCGCAGGGCGTGGCGCTTCGGCTGGAGAAAAATATGCCGCTCGGCAGTGGATTGGGGAGCAGTGCCGCCAGCGCCGCCGCCGCCGCGTGGGCGGTAGCAGTATTGCATCAGTTTGAGGATAAATGGGCGTTGATACCCGCCGGATTGGCAGCAGAAGCCGCCGTCAGTGGCTATCACGCCGATAATGTCGCGCCGTCGCTGGTGGGGGGGATGGTGCTCATTTCGGGCTACCATCCATTGCAATTGCAATCGCTGCCCGTGCCGGAAACGCTGGTGATGGCACTGGTCACGCCTTGTTACGAAGTACCAACCGCGCAAGCGCGAGCCGTGGTATCGCAGCAAATTCCACTGGAAAAAGTTGTGGCAAACGGGGGGCATTTGGCGGCGATGGTTGCCGCGTGCTTTCAGGGGGATGTTCCCGCACTGGGAAAGTCGGTGGTGGATGCCATTGTCGAACCGACGCGCGCCAGACTGATTCCCGGTTTTGCCGCTGTAAAATCGGCGGCACTGGCTGCCGGGGCATACGGATGTTCCATCAGTGGCGCAGGCCCCACCGTGTTTGCCGTGTGCGATTCGCTGCCACAGGGCAAGCGGGTGGCACAAGCGATGCAGACAGCATTCTCTCAGGCGGGATTGACCGGCACCGCAAATGTCGCCGTGCCGGATTTGGTCGGCGCACGGATAGTGTAGCTACTGCACTTCCATTATTTTGCGGATGGTTTCCGTGAGCATAATGGGTGAATATGGTTTTTTTAACACCGGATACTGCGCTGTAATTTCCGCCGAAAGCACGTTTGCAGACGATTTTCCCCCACAGATGATAAAAATAAATAGCGGCGTAACTGCCAAATTGAGCGCCATCACCGACGTGAACAGCGTTTGTCCGGTCATATCCGGAAGGTCAATGCATGTAATGACCATATCAATGGGCGGATTGGCGGTTCGCAATTTTGAAATCGCTGTCTCGCCATCACCGGCAGTGAACACAACATAATCCACATTTTCCAAAATGCGCTTCACCACCCGCTGTACCGAATCATCTGTTTCCAACAGTAAAATGCGCTCCGAGCCGCCACGCAGTGCCTCCGGTGGATGCGGCGTCTCATCGGTGAGCATTGTATCGGGGAGTGCAGGAAAGCACAACTCGATGGTCGTGCCCATATTTTCCTCGCTGTGCGCTTGCACAAACCCGTTAAGTTGTTTCATCAGCCCGAACACCATTGCCAGCCCCAGACCGCTGTTGTAACCGGGTTCTTTGGTGGTAAAAAACGGGTCAAAAATGCGCGGTAAATCCTCTGCAGCGATACCGTGTCCCGTGTCTATCGCCGATAGCCGCACATATTCGCCCGGAATCACATCGGGGCGAGGTAAATTATCGGCAGTCACCCACACCGTATCGGTGCGAATGGTGAGCTTGCCGCCATTTGGCATGGCATCACGCGCGTTAAGGGTAATATTGGCAAGAATTTGCTCTAACGCGCCAATGTCGCCGCGAATGAGTGGCAGGGCTTCCCCCAGATTTTTTTTCAAAATAATATTCACGCCCGCAAATTGCGACAAAAACTGGCTGGCGCTGTCAATGATGCCGTTAAGATTGAGCGAGTGGATATCCAACGCCTTTCGCTGCGAAAAATAGAGCATCTTTTTTACCAGCGCCGCCGCACGGTCAGCCTGATTTCGAATGATGGTTAAATCGCTGTGTAACGGGTTGTCATCGGGAATTTCTGTCAGCGCCAAACTGCTCAATGCGGTGATAGCGGTGAGGATATTGTTGAAATTGTGGGCGATACCGCCAGCAAGTTCGCTCACCGACTCCATGCGCTGGGCATATTGTAATTGTTTTTCCATCCGTTTCCGGTCGGTAATATCGCGGATGATACCCTGAATGGCTTCCGTTCCTCTATATGGAAACACGCTCGGTGATAATTCAATGTCAAATTCGTGTCCATCGATATGGCGTGCCCTCAATTCAACGTGAGGAAGTAATGGCAATCCTTTCCGCCGTTTTTCAAATTCGGCGAGTAAAATGGGTTGGCTTTGGGAGGCGATGAGCTGGTTCGGGCCAAAATCGGAAGCGTTGAGTTGCGCCAGCGTTACGCCGAACATTTCTTCAAAGCGATGATTGACCAGCTCATAATGCCCTTCTACCATCAGATACACCGCATCGACAGAATTTTCGATGAGCGCGCGGTATTTTCCTTCGCTTTGCTGTAGCTTTCTTTCCGCCCGTTCCCGTTCAGCTAATTCCGATTGCGCTCGTGCAAACAGTTGCGCGTTGGCAATGGCAATGGCGGCTTGTGCCGCCAATACCTGGAACGCTTCAACTTCGACCGGGTCAAAGGGGTGTGTTTCATCGAACGCGACATTCATTACCCCCACCACCCGTTCCCCAATCTTCAGTGGAACACCGATAATGGCGCCATCATTATCCCATTCGTATGAAAATCGGCGGAAAAGCGGGTGATTTAAGATGCTGTTAATGGCAACAGTCTCCCCGCTGCGAGCAACTTGATATGTCAGCCCGTTTTTACGCGGGGTTTTAAAGGGTGTCTCGGTGCGACCATCAGCCCAGAGCGCCGCGCCAAACGACACCTTTTCGCCGTCATACAGAAAAATATGCGCGTCGATGGCTTGTCCCAACGCGAGTGCTGCTCGCAAAATAGAGTGGAACACAGTATCAAGTGATGCCGGCTGTGAAAGTGTTTCGGTGACAGTTTGGATGGCACTGACTTCCAGCGCAAATACACGGTTGAGCCGCTGTCGCCGCAAATTGTCCATTTTTAGCGCAATGAACTTTCCGACAGTTTCCAGCATCTGTTGTTTGTCAACAGCACAATCCGCCTCAAAACACCAGCAATTAATAAAGCCAAGCCACACGTCTTTGAGGTGCAGGGGTATGGTTAGCAACCCGTGTGCGTGTAATTTTCCGGCGCGGTCACGCGTGGCGGCATCTACCTTTGTCCAATCTGTGATGTATAATGGTCGCTCGGTTTGCTGGAGTGTGTTCCATATAAAATGGTCATCGATACTGATAGGGGTGGGACGCGGGAACGCCGTCGGCTCGCTATGCACACTGTGGCAGCGCAAACGATGTGAGCGTTCCAGAAAAAACCACATTTCGCTGTGAGGCAGCGCAAATGTTTGCTCTATTTCATCCAGTGAGACATCAATAATTTTATCCAGCGCCTTACAAGCCATAATGGCGTTGGCAAAATGTATTAAACCTTCAGCATTGGGCAGATGACTTGTCTTCATACTTTTATTGTATTGAAAAATCGTAATTTGTCACCTACGGCACTGTAGGGTACAACTATTCATACGATTATCTTTCCATTGATGAAAATATAATCTACTCTGCCGGTTGGCAGATTCCCCATCACATTATCTATAAATTTTTTGAACACGTTGGAAGGAAATTGAGAATGACTGATTCATATCAACCAAAATCAGAAAAGGAACTTGAAAATCAAGAATGGCTCTATTCACTCGATTATGTGCTGCAAAACAGCGGACCGGAGCGAGTGAATGAATTATTGCAATTATTGGATATTCACGCCCAATCAAAGGGGGTGGACATTCCATTTTCGGCGAACACACCGTACATCAACACCATTGCCGTGGAAGAACAAGCCCCATTTCCCGGCAGCCGCGCCATCGAACGGCGCATCAAAAGTATCATTCGCTGGAATGCGATGGCGATGGTGGTGCGCGCCAACAAAGAGGAGGCGGGTATTGGCGGGCATATTTCTACGTTTGCTTCCGCGGCGACGCTGTACGAAGTAGGATTCAATCACTTCTTTCGCGCCCCCACCGCTGACCATCCCGGCGACCTGATTTACTTTCAGGGACATGCTTCGCCGGGCATTTACGCCCGCGCTTTTTTGGAAGGGCGACTTTCGGTGGAGAAACTGGAAAACTTTCGCCGCGAATTGCGCCCGCGTGGCGGGCTGTCATCGTACCCCCATCCGTGGCTGATGCCCGATTTTTGGCAATTCCCGACAGTTTCAATGGGACTGGGTCCCATTCAAGCCATCTATCGGGCGCGGTTTATGCGTTATTTGGAAGACCGTGGGTTGAAAGAACCATCGGACAGCAAAGTATGGGCGTTTTTGGGCGATGGCGAAACCGATGAACCGGAAGCGCTGGGCGCTATCACGCTGGCGGCGCGTGAAAAACTGGACAATCTGATTTTTGTTATCAATGCCAATCTCCAGCGGCTCGATGGACCGGTGCGCGGGAATGGAAAAATCATTCAGGAATTGGAGACCATTTTCCGCGGGGCGGGCTGGAATGTTATCAAAGTTATCTGGGGCAGCGATTGGGACCCATTGCTCGCCGCCGATACCGACGGGATATTGGTGCAGCGGATGAATGAAGTCGTCGATGGTGAGTATCAAAAATATACGGTTGCCGGTGGCACATACATCCGCGAACATTTTTTTGGCACTGACCCGCGCCTGCTGGAAATGGTCAGCCATCTTACCGATGAGCAACTTTCCAAATTAGGGCGCGGCGGACACGACCCTGCCAAAGTGTATGCCGCATTCAAATCGGCTGTGGAGAACACCGGCAGTCCCACCGTCATCATCGCCAAAACCGTTAAAGGGTATGGCATGGGCGAAAGCGGCGAAGGCAAGAATATTACTCACCAGCAGAAAAAACTGAACGAAGATGAGCTGGCGGCATTCCGCTCCCGGTTCGGTATTCCCATTTCCGATGAAGATGTCGCCAGCGCGCCATTTTATCGCCCCACCGAAGATTCGCCGGAGATGCAATATCTGCATCGCCAGCGGCAAAAACTCGGCGGATATGTGCCCGGACGCCATCCCACCGAAACCTTCATCAACACCCCTTCAGAGAAACTATTCAGCGAATTTTACGAAGGCACGGGCGACCGCGCCGTTTCCACTACCATGGTTTTCGTCCGCATTTTGGCAAAACTGCTGCGCGACAAAGATTTGGGCAAATTAATTGTCCCGATTGTGCCCGATGAAGCGCGAACCTTCGGCATGGAAGCGCTGTTCCGGCAGGCAGGCATTTACGCCCACACCGGACAACTGTACGAGCCGGTCGATTCAGATAGCCTGCTCTATTATAAAGAAGCCAAAGACGGGCAAATTTTAGAAGAAGGCATTACCGAAGCCGGGTCATTGTCATCGTTCATTGCCGCCGGAACCGCATACGCCAATCACGACATCAATACCATCCCGTTTTTTATCTACTACTCAATGTTCGGATTGCAGCGCGTGGGCGATTTGGTTTGGGCTGCCGCCGACCTGCGCACCAAAGGGTTTCTGCTGGGCGCAACCGCCGGGCGCACCACCCTCGCCGGGGAAGGATTGCAACATCAAGATGGACACAGCCATTTGCTGGCATCCGCCGTACCCACCTTGATGGCGTATGACCCCGCGTTTGCTTTTGAATTGGCGGTCATCATCCGCGATGGTATTCGGCGGATGTATGAAGAGCATGAAGACGTTTTTTATTACATTACCGTCCAAAATGAAAATTATCCGATGCCCGAAATGCCCAAACGAAAAGGCATAAAAGAAGGTATCCTAAAAGGTATTTACAAATTTAAAGCCAGCCGAAAACGCCACGCCACCCAGCATGTCCATCTGTTTGGCAGTGGTTCCATTATGAATGAAGTGTTAAACGCCCGGCAGATGCTCGAAGAGCGGTACAATATTTCCGCAGATGTGTGGAGCGTGACCAGCTACAAAACGTTGCGGCAGGATGCGCTGGACACCGAGCGGTGGAATATGCTGCACCCCACCGACACGCCGCGTAAATCGTATCTGGAACAAGTTTTTGCCAATGAAAAACCGGGCGTGT
>CAYZQQ010000220.1:0-6026 GCA_964480075.1 uncultured Anaerolineaceae bacterium | reverse complement strand
AATTGACTGTCCAGCTTGGCTTTTTTCATCCCGTCCAGTTCTTTCGCCAGCGCCGTTAATTCATTGCCGCTGGCGCCGGCGCGATAATATTGTCCTCCGGTTGCCAGCGCGATTTTTTGCAGGGTCACTTCATCCAATTTTGAAAGAACCGTTTCGCCATGGGCATCTTTTTTGTAGCCCACTACTTCTCCCGATGCGTTGAGTTCCGGTATCGGCTCGCCATTGGGAGACCCAAATCCGATGGTGTAAACAATAATGCCCTGCGCCGCGGCTTTCTGCGCGGCTTCAACCGGCTGGGTATTGTGGTCTTCCCCATCGGTCATAATGATGATGACTTTCTGGCTGGCGCGCGTTTTATCGAACCCGGCAACGGCGGTGCGAATAGCATCGCCGATGGCTGTGCCGGGGCGAGAAATAACCTGCGGTGTGGCGGCATCAAGAAACGTGCGTCCGGTGGTAAAATCGGAGGTCAGCGGAAATTGAATGAAACTCGCGCCGGAAAAGAGTACCAGCCCCATTTCGTCCCCCGTTAGTTTATCCATTAAATCCGAAATCTCCAATTTGGCGCGAGTGAGCCGGTTGGGTTTGAGGTCTTCTGCCAGCATACTTTTGGACACATCGAGCGCCACCATAATTTCGATACCCTGCTGTTCCACCGTTTGCACCTCGGTGCCCCACTGCGGGCGCGCCAGCGCAAAAATGATGGCGGTCAGCGCAAAAAACCACAGCCCGATGTGCCAACGTCTGCCGCGCCAATTAACCTGTGCGCTCAATCGTTGCAGCAGGGCGATATTGCCCAATCGTGCCAGCGCAGTTCGCTTGCGGCGATTCATCCACAGCAGAAACAATCCCAGCAGTGGAATGATGATTAAAGCGTATAAAAAACGAGGGTCTCCAAAAGTCATATCAAGTCACGAGTTACGAATTGCGAGTTATGAATATGGGCGATATTCGCCACTTGCCATTCACAATGCGCAATTGGAATTACGGTATCATTCTGAATACGGTTTTTCGCAAAATAAATTCAAGCGCCAGCAATCCCAATGCGGGGACGAGCAGCCAGCCCGCCAATTCTTGATAGCGGGTATACCGTCGAATTTCTACCTGCGATTTTTCGAGCTTGTTAATTTCATCGTAAACCTGCCGCAATCCGGCGGTGTCTTCCGCCCGAAAATATGACCCGCCGGTGGTTTTGGCGATATTGCGCAGTAAATCTTCATCAATTTCACTTTCGCGGTACACAACTTGCGGTCCCAGCAAGCCTTGTTGCGGTACGGGCACTTGTCCCGGCTTTGCCGCGCCGATGGTATACACTTTAATACCCAATGCTTTTGCCGCCTGCGCCGCCGTCAGCGGGTCAATTTGTCCGGCATTATTCACTCCGTCGGTGAGCAGGATGACCACTTTGCTTTTGGCAGTGGAATCTTTGAGCATGTTGGCGGCATTCGCCAAACCCAATCCGATAGCTGTTCCGTCATCCAACCCCAAATCGGTGGAAAGTTCTACCTGCGACAGCAGTTGTTCCAGCACGTGATGGTCCACAGTGGGTGGGCTTTGATTGAAGGCTTCGCGGGCGAACACCACCAATCCGATACGGTCATATTTTCGCTCTTGCACAAACGTGCTGATAACCTGTTTGGCGGCTTCAAGACGGTTCTTGGGTTGAAAATCGAGCGATGCCATACTGCCGGAAATATCCAGCGCCAACGCGATGTCCACTCCTTCGCCTTTGACGACTTCGCGCGTGTGTCCCGCTTGCGGACGCGCCAACGCCACAATGACCAGCGCCAGCGCCAGCAGGCGCAACGCGGGCAAAACGGGGCGAGCCAGTTGCTTTAGCGTGCGCGGCAGTTCTGCCAGCGATTGCGCGTCGGCATACCGCATCCCCGCCGTGCGTGAATATTTTTTTAACAGAATGGGCTTTGCCGCCAGTGCCGGTATCAACAGCAACAGCAGTAATAGCCACGGTGATGCAAATGTCATGGGATTTCAGGGTTCACGTTCAAGGTTTTAGGTTTAAGGTTCAACGTCTCATGTTTCACGAATATCCAGTCACCAATTTTTAGTTTCCGGCTGCCGCCTGTTCCCGTTCAGCAAGAGATTCTATGAGTTGCCGGGCATCGGTGAGAAAATGCCATGCGTTTTCTGTGTCCGGAATGAACCGGGCAAATTTTACCAAATCGCTTTGGTCAAACAGGGTGATAAACTGATGGACGGTGGCACGGTCAACTTTGGCGTGTCGCAGCGATGCTTTTACCTCGGTAGTGGTGTGTTCCAGTGCGGGAATACCATACCGATTTTCCAAATATTGCCGCAGACAATCGCTCACCAGCGTGTAATGCTGTTTCAGCCGTCCCTGCCCCGGCAAATCGAGCGCTTTGATGCGAGTCAATTCCGCCAGCGCAATTTCGTGCGCCGGACGCGGGTCAATTTCGGGGACGGGAACGGGTTCGGCGGGCGTGGGGCGATGCTTTTGCCACCATCGCCATAGCCATCGTCCGGCGAAAAATACCAGCGCCGCCGCGATAATCGCTGCCAAAACCCACGGCAGCGGCGAAGGCACGGGCAGGTCTGCCTGCGGTTTCAAGTCACGCAGGGTGGGTTTCGCATCGGTTAAAACAGAGCGCACGGTGATGGATGCCTGCGGCACGGCGCGTTTGGTGCTATTGCCGCTCGCACCGGTGAGGGTGATTTTCCAATTGGGGGTGCTGAATGCGCCCACATCAAATAGGGTGCCGATGATGGTTTGCTCGGTGGTGGCTGTGCCGTCGTCGTTGGGGGTGGTTACCGGCGCAGATTGATGGCGAATTTCAAAGTCGCCCCAAGTGGCGTCCAATTGCGGAATGCCAACGGTGTCTTCTGTCGGCGCAATAACGCGCAGGGTCAGCGTAATGGGGTCGCCCACGGTGATGGTATCCGCTGCCGATTTTAGCGATACATCAATGTTCCCGGAAAATTGTGCCGAAACGGGTAAAATCGCCAGCAAAATCAGCGCAATGGTAAGAGTCAGTATGAGTTTTGGGTTACGAGTTTTAGGTTTCAAGTTTTAGGTTTCAAGTTTCAGGTTGCAGAATTGCCGGTAACTAGGGCGTGTTGACGTTTTAATGTTTGTGCTGAAAAATACTGCGGAAACGGAAAATTTTTCGTTTGCCGGATGTCATTCCGGAAATTTCCGCAGGAAATTATCCGGAATCCAGAGAAAAGCTATGGATTCCCGCCTGTGCCCGTTGTTTGGGTGCTTTCGCGGGAATGACATTTTGGAATGAGCGGCGTTATCAGGTAACTTTTCCCTGATTTTTTAGAACGTCAACAAAGCCTAATGGCTCTTCCGGATTTTAGTTTTCGCCTTGAACTGAAGTTCAGGCTCATAACTCAAGCCGACTTTAAGTCGGCTTTGGCAGTAGCCCTGAATTTTATTTCGGGGCAACCTTTTCTCATCTGCGCCGAGCGCGCTTTTTAAAGAAAGCCGTCAGCGCGGCGACATAATCATCGGTGGTATTCACCCGGATGCGGTCAACGCGCGTTTGGGTGAATAATTGCCGCACGGCGGTGCGGTGTGTATCCACATGATGCACAAAGGCGCGCTGCCACGCGCGGCTGCCGGTGTCTGCCCACACCAACGCGCCGGTTTCGGCATCTTCCAGCGCCAGCATACCCACATTGGGCATAGTTGTTTCCAACGGGTCGTTCAAATCAATGGCAACCACATCGTGGCGGCGATTGGTGACGAACAACGGCTGACGAAAAGTTTCCGGGTCAGCCAGAAAATCGGACACCAAAAAAACGATACTGCGCCGTTTGAGTACGCGATTCACCGTGTCGAGCGCGAGTTTGATGTCGGTCTCGCGTCCGGTGGGTTCAAACGCCAGTAATTCGCGGATGACGCGCAACACGTGTTTTCGCCCTTTGCGCGGCGGAATATACAGCTCAATCTGGTCGGTGAAAATGAGCAGCCCGACTTTGTCGTTGTTGGTGGTGGCGGAAAATGAGAGCACTGCCGCCAGCTCCGCTGCCAATTCACGTTTGAACCGATTGACCGAGCCGAAATCGCCGGAGCCGCTGGCATCGACCACCAGCATCACCGTCAATTCGCGCTCTTCCACATACCGTTTGATGAACGGCTCGCCCATACGGGCGGTCACGTTCCAATCAATATCGCGGATTTCGTCGCCGGGCTGGTAGGGGCGCACTTCATCAAATTCCATGCCGCGCCCTTTAAACACCGCCTGATACTCTCCGGCGAAACTGTCGTTCACCAACCGGCGGGTGCGGATTTCAATATGGCGGATTTTTTGGAACAATTCAGATGTGAGCATAAATTCAATGAAAAATGTAATATGCAAAATTGTGCATTTTACACTATACCTTTTGCCTTATTTTACGGTACTTCAATTTCATCCAGAATCTGCTGGATAATGTCGGCGCTGGTAACGTCTTCCGCTTCGGCTTCGTAGGTGGTGATGATGCGATGGCGGAGCACGTCGGGCGCAACCTGTTTGATGTCCTCCGGGGTGACGAACCCGCGCCCCTTTAAAAATGCGTGCGCCCGTGATGCCATAATCAGGTACAGGCTGGCACGTGGTGATGCGCCGAATGCGATGAGATGTTTCAGGTTTGCCAATCTGTTTTCATCGGGGTGACGGGTGGCAAAGACCAAATCGAGGATGTATTCCTTGATTTTATCATCCACATAAATTTGCCGCACCGATTTTCGAGCTTGCAGAATGCGTTCCGGTTCGATGACCGGGCGCACGGGGGGCAGCGGCACGCCGGTGAAGCGTTCCATAATAAGCCGTTCTTCATCCCGTTTGGGATAATCCACCATCACTTTCAACATAAACCGGTCAACCTGCGCTTCGGGCAGGGGGTATGTGCCTTCCTGTTCGATGGGGTTCTGGGTTGCCAGCACCAAAAACAGGTTATCCAGCGGGAAGGTGGTATCGCCGATGGTGATTTGCCGTTCCTGCATCGCTTCCAGCAGGGCAGATTGCACTTTAGCGGGGGCGCGATTGATTTCGTCTGCCAGCACCAAATTCACAAAAATCGGTCCTTTATGCACACTGAATTCGCTGGTGCGCGGATTGTACACTTGCGTGCCGATGAGGTCGGCGGGGAGCAAATCCGGCGTAAATTGAATGCGGGCAAAATCGGCGTGAATGGCTTGCGCCATTGTTTTTATCAGCAGCGTTTTTGCCAGCCCGGGTACGCCTTCCAGCAGAATGTGCCCGTCTGCCAGCAGAGCGATGAGTACCCGCTCCACCAGCGTTTCCTGCCCCACCATTATTTTGTTCACTTCTGCCAGTAAATCGTGCAGAAAGACAGCTTCTTTTTCCACCTGCTCGTTAATTTGTTGGATGGAGGTTAAATCCATAGCGGTCTCCGATTTTTATGCTGAATGTCGAATCATTACCATTGAGGAATGATAGCCCTGAAACAGGAAATAACAAAAAACGATGTGCAAAAACGTGTGATGCGTGAGTATCGGTCACGCATCACACGTTGCGCGTCGAAACATTACGGTTGCTGCTGTTGTTGCATTAAATCTACTGCACTGGGGCGAGTCGCCAATTTCACTTTGACGGTTTCTTCTTTGCCGTTGGCATGAATGACCGTCAATTTTACGGTGTCACCCGGTTTGGTGTTGTCCATCAGGTACGAAATCAGCTCGTCCATTTCGGTGATTTTTTGCCCGTCGATGGCAGTAATCACGTCGCCGCCGAGTGGATAGTCGGTGCCGGCGACTTTCAGCACTTTGTCACTGCCGCGCAGACCCGCTTTGTCGGCAGGGCTGTCGTGCGTCACATTGATGACCAGCACGCCTTTGGCGCCATCCGGCACTTTCATATATTGTGCCACATCCGGCGTAAAGGTTGAACCGGTAATGCCTAGCCACGAATGTTCCACTTTTTCACCTTTGATGAGGGTGGGAACCAGTTTTTTGGCGCTGTTGATGGGGATGGCAAATCCAATGCCGGAACTGGAACCGCTTTTGCTGAGTATCATGGTGTTGATACCAACCACTTTCC
>CAYZQQ010000219.1:0-6028 GCA_964480075.1 uncultured Anaerolineaceae bacterium | reverse complement strand
CCGGGTTGTTCACCGCATCGAGCATTTCCACTTGCCCGGCGGGATAATTATCAATCACCAGTTTCAGCGGGCGCAGCACTGCCATCACCCGCGGAGCGCGTTTGTTCAAATCGTCGCGCAGACAGTGTTCCAGCAACGCGACATCCACCGTGCTGTCTTTTTTTGCCACACCGATGCGGTCGGCAAAGTCGCGGATGGCTTCGGGGGTGTAGCCGCGCCGCCGCAACCCGGCAATGGTCGGCATGCGGGGGTCATCCCAGCCACGCACATAGCCTTTTTGCACCAGTTTCAGCAGTTTACGTTTGCTCATCAGGGTGTAGGTCAGGTTTAACCGGGCAAATTCAATTTGCTGCGGGTGATGGATTTCCAGCTCGTCCAAAAACCAATCGTACAGCGGACGATGACCTTCAAATTCCAGCGTGCAGATGGAATGGGTGATGCCTTCGATGGAATCCGATTGCCCATGCGCGAAATCGTACATAGGATAGATGCACCATGTGCCGCCGGTGCGATGGTGACTGGCGTGCAAAATGCGGTACATCACCGGGTCGCGCAGGTTCAGGTTGGGCGATGCCATATCAATTTTGGCGCGCAACACTTTTGCGCCATCGGGGAACTCGCCGGTGCGCATGCGCTCAAACAGGTCGAGATTCTCTGCGACCGAACGGGCGCGGTACGGGCTGTTTTTGCCCGGTTCGGTGAGCGTGCCGCGAAAGGCGCGAATTTCATCGGCGTTCAAATCATCAACATACGCCTTTCCTTTTTTGATGAGCGTGCCCGCGAACTCATACAATTTTTCAAAATAATCGGAGGCGTAAAATTCGTTGTCCGGTTCAAAACCGAGCCAGTGCAAATCTTTTTTGATGGCGTCAACGTATTCATCCTCCTCTTTGACGGGATTGGTGTCATCAAAACGGAGGTTGGTTTTGCCGCCATATTCCTGCGCCAGCCCAAAATTCAGGCAGATGGATTTGGCATGCCCAATGTGCAGATAGCCGTTCGGTTCGGGGGGAAAACGAGTGATGACTTTCCCGCCGAAGCGTCCGGTGCGGTTGTGTTCATCGATGATTCTTTTGATGAAGTTTGAGCCGGATTCAATGGTTTCTTTTTCATTTGGGTTTACGTGAGTCATAGGTTCAAGTCCAATGGTTTGTATTTTGCTGATTTCTGACCGCTGAATGCGACCAATCTCCAATCGCTAATCGCCAATTTCCAACCGTGCCAGCGTGCGGTCAATGCGCCGGAGAACGGTTTCTCTGCCCAGCACTTCCAGCGTGCCGTACAGCGGCGGGGCGACTTTTCTGCCACAGGTTGCCACCCGGATGGGCTGATAGAATTGTCCCGCTTTGAGCCCCATTTCGGCGGCAGCGGCTTTTAGCGCGGCTTCCAGACCATCGTGGGTGAACTGGGCTTCTGCCAGTACGGCGCGCGCTTTGTGCAGAATAGCGGGCACATCCGCCAGCGTCAACTTTTTGGGGATGAGCAGATTCAGGTCGAAATCGGGCAGGTCATCCCAAAAGAAGAAATCCACTTTTTCGGCGGCGTCCGATAACAGCGTCAACCGCTCTTGAATGAGCGGGGTGATGTTCAGCATCGTGTCGCGGTCGGCGGTGATGCCCGCTTTTTCCAAAAACGGCAGCAGGCGGTCGGTCAAATCCGGTACGCTTAATTTGCGAATGTACATCCCGTTGAAATGGTTGAGTTTTGCATAATCCCAGGCGGCAGGCGACGAGTTGACGCGCGCCAAACTAAATCGCTCGATAATTTCCTCGCGGGTCATAATCTCGGTTTTGTCGTCATAGCTCCAGCCGACCAGCGCCAAATAATTGAACAGCGCTTCGGGCAGGTAGCCCAACTCTTTAAAGGTATGCACAAACACCGGATAGACCGTGCCATCGGGGGCGCGAGTTTCGCGTTTGCTCATTTTCCCCTTTCCGGCGGGGTTCAAAATGACGGGCAGATGGGCAAAAACGGGGGGGTCCCAGCCGAGAAAATCGTACAAATGCAGGTGGATGGGGAAACTGCTGACCCATTCATCACCGCGCAGCACGTGGGTTATTTTCATCAGATGGTCATCCACCACCACCGCGAAATGGTAGGTGGGAATGCCATTCGATTTGACCAGCACCGCATCGTTGATAATTTCGTTTTCGATGGTGATATTGCCGCGAATGACATCGTGCAGGGTGATGTTGCCGGTGAGCGGCACTTTGAGGCGCACGGTAAATGATTCGCCCGCTTCGGCGCGCGCGGCAGATTCTTCCGGCGGAATGTTGCGGCAATGGTGGTCGTATCCGGGATTCAAGCCCGCTTTTTGGCGTTCTTCATTCACTTTTGCCAGCCGTTCCGGTGTGCAAAAACAGCGATAGGCGTGCCCGCTGTCCAAAAGTTGTTTCGTGTATGTCTGGTAAATTTCCAGCCGCTCCGTTTGGACATACGGCCCATATTCCCCGCCGATTTCTGCGCCTTCATCCCATTCTAGCCCCAAAAAACGCAACCCGTCCAGCAAATCGGCGACAGAATCGGGGTTGTAGCGTTTCTGGTCGGTATCTTCAATGCGAACGATAAATGCGCCGCCGGTTTTTCGTGCCAGCAGATAGTCGTATAACGCGGTGCGAGCGCCGCCAACATGAAAAAATCCGGTGGGGCTGGGCGCATATCGCACGCGAGCGGGAGTATCAATCATAGGTTGTGATGTCCTCGGTTTCTACCAAAAATGGTTGTTTCACAAATGACAAATTCAGATAAATCCACGGTATGGCAATGGAGACAGCATATCGAAAGGTCAGTCCCCAGCGGGATGCCGCCGATATATTCGGGGGAGGATTGGAAAAAATACCCACGATGGCGACGATGAAAAAAAGTGTGGCGGCAACCAAAAATAGTTGGCGTCCCCAGTTTTTTCGCTGCCACACCCCGATTGCCGCCGCGACAAAAGCAAGGCTGAACGCCGCACTGGCCCACTGGTACACATGCAGTTGCGCGGGGGGCGTGCCGATATTAACCGTCAGAGTATATATCAGTCTGACAATATCCTGCAAACCGAGTATCAGTGCCCACACGGCGATAACATAGATTCCATACGGACGGCGAAAATAATTATGGCTCAAAATCTAACTGCTTTCGATGCATGCTGACGCTTTCAACCAATCCTAACGCCAGTAAAAATGTTACCAGCGAACTTCCGCCGTAACTGACAAACGGCAGCGGGGTGCCGGTGACGGGCATTATTCCCAAATTTACGCCGATATTGACGGCGGCTTGCACAAAAATAACCGTTGCTACCCCAATGCAAATGCCACGCCCAAAGGCATCACCGGCAACATTTGCCGCGTGCAAAATTCGCCATAGCAGCAGAATGAAGAGCAAAATGAGCAGAATTGCGCCGAGCATGCCTAATTCTTCGCCGATGACGGAGAAGATGAAATCGGTATGGCGCACGCGCAAAAATCGAAGCTGGCTTTGTGTGCCGTTGCCGAATCCTTTGCCCAACCAGCCGCCCGACCCGATGCTGATGAGGGCTTGCTGTACATTGTAATAATCATCAGGATTGCCGGTGGGATTCAAAAACAAGATGATGCGCTGGCGCATATAGTCTTTCATTGCCAGCCATATAATCGGGCTGGCGAGTGCCGCCGCGCCCCCCAGCACAATCACGTGCAGAAAACGCATCCCGGCAATTAGCGCCATGACCAGCCAAATAAAGCCGATAATCAAACTGGTGCCGAGGTCGGGTTCCAGAAAAATGAGCGCCATCGGCAGGGCAACGATGAGCATTGAGACTGCTAGAAACTTAACTTGGTCTATTTCGCCATCGTGCCGGGCGAAAAACCGCGCCAGCACGATGATGATGACTAGTTTGGCGATTTCGCCGGGCTGAATGGCGCCGCCAGCCAGCCAACGCTGTGTGCCGCCGGTTAGTTCGCCCGCTACCAGCACCACAATCAGCAGTATCACCGCGGCAAGATAAAGCAGGTGGTAGACTTCGCGGTAATAGCGATAATCGATGGCGGACAGGATGAGCATCGCCGCCACACCGATACCGGCGCGGATGAGCTGGGTGCGCCACAACAGTTGCAGGTCTTCGGTGTTTTGGGTGGCGCTAGAAATCATCGCAATGCCAAATGTGATAAGCAGTAAAACGACAATTAACAACCAAAAATCAAATTTTCGCCAAATTCGTAAATTTTCCATAATCAAAAAACCAGCGATGACCCTCCCGCCAGTGAAAATGCTTGCCGGGGAGTCAATCGCTGGTTATAAAATGCAATAACGTTAACGCGCTTGTGACTTTGCGCCGGTAAGTGGGACATCCGCCACCAGTCTGCTTTGACGCGCCTGTTTTGATAGCGAAATATCGATGCCGCTGGGATCTACATCCACGTATTTTGAAATTACCGCCGCCAATTCTGCACGCAACTGATCCATTACATACGGTGGCAACTTTATTCTATCGTGAACCAGCACAACCTGCAAACGTTCTTTGGCAACATTGCCGCTACTTTTTCGTGAGCCAAAAACGTTGTCAAAAAATCCCATAATAGTCACCTAAAAATCATGAATGTTCCTGAAATTACACATTACATAACAAACATTATACCCTTTAATTGCTCATCCGTCAATCGGGATACCGGTACTACGGATAGCAAGCTATGTTCCGTTCCAAAAACGTGCCAGTTTTTGGAAGAAAGATGTGTCGGGTTGCAGGTTAAGAAACGGCACTTCTTGTCCATCAAGTCGCAGTGAGATGTTTTTAAAGGCTTGGCTGGACATACTGTTGTCTTCAAAAACGACGGGTACGCCTTTGTTGGTAGAAATAATAATGGCTTCATCGTCGGGTATCACGCCGATGAGGTTGATTGCCAGTACATCTACCACGTCGCCGATATCGAGCATGTCACCCCGTTTGACCATTTCGGCACGCAGGCGATTGATGATGAGTTCACCGGGACCTTTGCCCGCTGCTTCCAGTAAGCCAATGATGCGGTCGGCGTCGCGAACGGCGGAAATTTCTGGGGTGGTGACGATGAGTACGCGGTCAGCCGGTGACATGGCATTTTTAAACCCTTGCTCAATGCCCGCCGGCGAGTCAACCAGCACAAAATCAAATTCTTGACGCAACTCGTTGCACAGTGCAATCATATCTTCCGGGTTGACGGCGGTTTTATCGCGGGTCTGTGCAGCGGGGATGAGGTATAGCCCTTCAACACGTTTGTCGCGGATGAGCGCTTGTTTCAAGCGACATGTGCCTTCCACCACATCAACCAAATCGTACACAATACGATTTTCCAGCCCCATGACCACGTCCAGATTCCGCAAGCCAATATCGGCATCAATGGCGACGACTTTCTTCCCCACAATTGCCAGCGCAGCGCTTAAATTAGCGGTGGTGGTGGTTTTGCCCACGCCACCTTTTCCTGATGTGATAGTGATTACTTCTCCTGCCATACTTTCATCCCTTTGTTTCGATTTTCAGACGGTCATGCAAAATAGTATTCATAGTGGGTGTGTTATTTTTTTTCGCGCCACGCTTCGGCGATGATTTTCCCGTTTTGAACGAAGGCGATTTCCGGAATGATGTCTTTACCACGGTCATCTGTTGGTGCACGGGCAATGGCATCGCCAATGATGAGCTGTACCGGTTTTAATTCCAACGCGGCGACGAACGCCTTTTCCGGCGATACGGCGCCGGCATAGACTGTTCCGCGCAGATAGCCCCAAATAATGACATACCCGCCTGCTTTTATGATTGCGCCGGGGTTCACATCGCCGATGATAACTACGTTGCCCAGCGTTTCTACGGTTTGCCCGGAGCGCAATGTGCGCTGAATGGTGATGACGGCTTCATTAACGGTTGCTGTGGGCGATTTTGTCCGCGACCGGGTTTTTGACGGGGGCGCGACAGCTTCAGCCGGTTCAGCTTCCAGCCCGAGCGCTTTGGCGGCGGTTTGCGTTTCTTTGGCATTGCCGCGAACCGCCCACAGGGTCATTTGATGGTCTGCCAAAAGTGTGCCGAGCGCTTCTAACT
>CAYZQQ010000218.1:0-6028 GCA_964480075.1 uncultured Anaerolineaceae bacterium | reverse complement strand
AAAACCGCCATCGGCGTGCTAGAAACCGGCGCGGGCAACGGCACGCCCGGCACGCACGTCACCGTGCTCATCCCGCCGGACGCGGCAACTCTCGGCGCGGATGGCGCGTTCTCCGCGCAAGTGACGGCTATTTCATTTCGGGGAAAATTCTATCAACTGTGGGTGAAATCGGCGGGCGTACCACTAATGTTCGAGGTGTCAGATGTAGGTCGCCTGCATATTGGGGAAATAGTGCGCTTGTCGGTGGATGGGGAAAGAATTGTTGTATTGTGAGTTAATTTATGATGACGATTGGCATATTTGCCCGTTTCCGTTTTTGCAAAAACGGAAACGGGCAAATAGTTGCTTCAACTTTGTTATTTCCCCAACGCATCCAGAACTTCTAGCGCTCTGACGTTGGAATCGTTCAACAGATCCATAAGGTAGTTATGGTTGTGGAAACCGCCGCTCTCATCGGACTCTGCATATTCCAAATTTTGTTGAGCTTCTGCGAGTTTTGCCTGCAACGTTTCGTCAGTGACACCCTGCGTAGCCTCCGTGGCTGAATAAACTCTCCGTTGAACGGTGGCATCAAGAGCCTGAAAGTCCAATTTCCATTTGGCGATGGTAGAGTTAGCCGTTTCGTCATCAAAATCAGCGTGACATTGCATGCACGATATTGTACTTTGACCATCCTCTTCCTGCACAGTCACAGCCCAAGTGTGTCCGTGGAGCGTGGTTGAGTTACTGTCTTCTGCGTCGCTGGCAAACATATGGCAATCGGTGCAGCCAACATCAGGCATCGTCTGTTGGTCTGGCACGCCGACTCCCCCGGTGCCACTCATAATATTGTAGCTGAGATGGTCTGTATCGGGAAAGCGCAAATTACCGTGACACTGTCCGCAAAGCTCGCTGGCGTCGCCCATCGTTTCATACTGCTGGGTTGAAGCATCAAAGTACGAAACTTTGGTCGGGTTGTGCTGGTCGTGGCAAGCGGTGCAAGCAACACTGGGCCACTCGGAGCGGTGAGCCGTCGTTGTATCCGCCGTAAATTTGCCGTCGCTGGTGGTAAAGAAATAGTCCAACGCCTCTGCCTCATTCATCCCCCCATTGGCGAGCACAGCCGTGGGAGCATGGCAAGCGACACAGTTTTCGGGGTCATCACCGTTGACCACCTCGTCCGGGGTTTGGTCTGACCGCTCTTCGGCTAACTCCGAGGCAACATCTGCCTGTGTGTCACTGTGCCTGCTGACTGCCCATGCGTTATAAGTCAGGTGGTCTGTGTCGGGGAAGCGCAAATCACCGTGACACTGTCCGCAAAGCTCGCTGGCGTCGCCCATCGTTTCATACTGCTGGGTTGAAGCATCAAAGTACGAAACTTTGGTCGGGTTGTGCTGGTCGTGGCAAGCGGTGCAAGCAACACTGGGCCACTCGGAGCGGTGAGCCGTCGTTGTATCCGCCGTAAATTTGCCGTCGCTGGTGGTAAAGAAATAGTCCAACGCCTCTGCCTCATTCATCCCCCCATTGGCGAGCACAGCCGTGGGAGCATGGCAAGCGACACAGTTTTCGGGGTCATCACCGTTGACCACCTCGTCCGGGGTTTGGTCTGACCGCTCTTCGGCTAACTCCGAGGCAACATCTGCCTGTGTGTCACTGTGCCTGCTGACTGCCCATGCGTTATAAGTCAGGTGGTCTGTGTCGGGGAAGCGCAAATCACCGTGACACTGTCCGCACAGTTCGCTGGCGCTGCCCATCGATTCATACTGTTGAGTGGAAGCATTAAAGTACGAAACTTGGGTCGGGTTGTGCTGGTCGTGGCAAGCGGTACAGGCGACACTGGGCCACTCGGAAAGGTGAGCCGTCGTTGTATCCGCCGTAAACTTGCCGTCGCCGGTGGTAAAGAAATAGTCCAACGCTTCAGACTCGTTCATCCCCCCATTGGCAAGCACAGCCGTGGGAGCATGGCAAGCCACACAGGTTTCGGGGTCATCACCGTTGACCACCTCGTCCGGGGTTTGGTCTGCACGTTCTCCGGCTAATTCCGAGGCAACGTCCGCCTGCGTGTTGCTGTGTGTGCTGGCTGCCCATTTATTATAAGTCAGATGGTCTGTGTCGGGGAAGCGCAAATTACCATGACACTGTCCGCAAAGCTCGCTGGCGCTGCCCATCGGTTCATACTGTTGAGTGGAAGCATTAAAGTACGAAACTTGGGTCGGGTTGTGCTGGTCGTGGCAAGCGGTACAGGCGACACTGGGCCACTCGGAAAGGTGAGCCGTCGTTGTATCCGCCGTAAACTTGCCGTCGCCGGTGGTAAAGAAATAGTCCAACGCTTCAGACTCGTTCATCCCCCCATTGGCAAGCACAGCCGTGGGAGCATGGCAAGCCACACAGGTTTCGGGGTCGTCACCGTTGACCACCTCGTCCGGGGTTTGGTCTGCACGCTCTTCGGCTAACTCCGAGGAAACGTCTGCCTGCGTGTCGCTGTGCCTGCCGGCAGTCCAGTCAGTATGGACATCTTCGTGACAGGTCTGGCAGTCCGAATGAGAAACTCCCGTCGGCACGGCTGTCGGTGCCGGTGGCACGGGGGTGTCTGTCGGTGATGCGGTGGCATCTATCAGAAGCATAGGCGTGTCTGTCGGCGGCGGCAGCGGACCTCCCCAACCCGCCAGCGCGAGGACGGCGAAAAGCAACCCGATTGTTAAACCTAGAAAATATTTGTTCATTTTTTCCGCTCCTCTTTGCTTGTTAACTTCTATTGAGAAATATCTGATTTCAGGAAGTCGACGCCTAACCAAAGATTGAAATCTTTATTACGACCGTGGCAATCGTTGCAAGTGCGAACATTGTTTTTGGTAATGCCATGGCTCTGCTCGGCGCGTATTTGATATTCGGTCAATGGACCGGCAACTTGCCCGGATATTGCAAAAACAGCCGGGTCGAAATTATCAGGCGCCAGAATGGTGGCGAAAATTATCGGCACGATGCGGGCGTTTGCCATATCGGGGGTGGCAGATTTGCCGGTAGCGTCTACCCATTCAAACGTGGATAGCGATTTGGCAGTGGTGACTTGGGGCGCAACCCATTTCGAGCCCGGCTCCGGCGTGGCATTTTGGGTATTGATGGTTAGCGAGACAGCATTATCTCTGACATGGCACGCGCGACAATCCAGTCGGTTATGGTTATGGTCAATCTGCATATCGGCGTGTGGTTTATTGGGATGGCAATTTGTACATTCAACGCGCGTTTGAATTTGATGGTCCGATGAAGGGTGGCAACTAACGCAAGTCAGTCCCGCTTCGGTATGCACATCTTCGGCAGAGATGTTGCGGTGGCAACGGCGACAAGTATCGCCGCCAGCGGGGCGAACCGTTTTCGCTGACGCGAGCGCATCGTCAGGCTGATAATCTTGGGCGTGGCAAATTAGGCAATTGGCTGAACCGGACACACTCGTATTAGCAGTGAGTTTTGCCAAAATCGGATTCGGTCCTTTCGCTATGATGGACTGATTATGTGCCGATGATGATGCGGCTTTTAATATTTTCGAACTGTGGCATCCCGTCTCTGAACAACTTGAAGCATCGGTATAATTTTCTATCGTAGCGTGAACATTGTCATACAATAACGATAGCGGCTTATAAGCTTCAACGGTGGGGCGAGCAATTTTGTCAACGGTGGCGATGGCGGTGTGCTCAAATGTCGCGAAGAAATATAAACCAAAAAGTAATGTGGTAGTGATGATGGCGGCAATGGGCACAAAAATGCGCCGTCGTTTTTTGAACGTATCCGGATCCAGTATATGGTCAACTGTGCCATGTTCGATGGCTTCTAACGCCAAAGCATGGTCGTGAGCCATTGCGGTACGACTCAATTTTCCAGTGAACATACTGGTGTTAAATCGGCGAAGATGAACGCCGTACATATGCCAAACGATGATAGCTAACACCGCTAAAATGGCTTCGCCACCATGTGCGGCTTTTGCCGCAGGGATGAACGAACCGGGCAAGAGTCTTGAGGTGGCAATCGGATCCCAGAGCATAAAACCGGTGATAATCATCAACACGGTACCCCAAATTAGCGACCAATATTCCAGCTTTTCTTCGAAATTATAATGAGGTAATTTAGGATATGCTTTTCTAATACCCAAATTGCAGGCAATCGCGCTCACTAAATCTTTGCCATCCTGCAAGTTGGGGAACATCGTCCAATTGACGCGTTTTATGAAAACCTTATACGTGAGTTCTCCACCGTGAATAATAACGGTGATAATTAGGATAATGGCAGCGTATCGGTGAATGATGCGCACGTTTTCAATGCCGCCCAAAAAGCTAATGATACGGTCTGAAGGAACAGCCAAAGAAAATTTTTGCGGCAGTCCGGTGAAAGCCAGAATCGTGAACGAAATAACCATTACCCAGTGTTCGATGCGTTGTCCGAGAGAGAATCGTACATACCATTTTTGTTTCGTCATGATGCACGCTCCTGCGACTTCTCGTCCGCATCGGGAGTCTTTTTTTTGCCCAAAATCCGGTGTCCGGCATCAAAAACAACGAAAATACCCATAAATCCGATGACACCGGGAATGACAATGGCGTAAAACAAATTTACCGCAGCGACCAAAGGTTGTTTCTTGAAGGTGGGGGCGTAATGACTTGTCCAGCTATCGGGAAAGTTGGTGGTGGCATCGGGGTGACACTTTTGACACGTGACCAAAAGATTATCTTTGATGACGGTGGAGTTGGGATTATCGGGCGCCATAATGTTGTGCACGCCGTGGCAATCGTAGCAAACGGCTTTGTTGGTGGGCATATCGGGCGATTGTTTTTCAAAGAGCGTGACAGTCGTCCCATGAAAATCGGCAACGTAAGTTTCGAACACGTCGGTTGAAATATGATATTTCGACATTAACGATCTATCGGCGTGGCAACTGCCGCATAAATTGGGAGAATTAAGGCGAAATTTGGCGATACGCGGGTCTTCAATTTGGTGAACGCCGTGACAGTTGACGCACGTGGGAACATCCGTATTTCCCTCTTCGCGGAGAGCTTTGCCGTGAACACTTTTATTGTATGCGGCGTAAATATCAGCGTGACATTTTTGGCAAGCCTCGGCAATTTTCACGCGAGATTTACTAAACACTTGTGTGTTGTGCGCACCGTGACAATCAACACACGTAGCGGCTTCTGTCTTACCCTCTGCCAGAAAGTGTGCATGGACGCTGTCTTGCTCCTTCTCTGCTTGATCAGGATGACAATCGAGACAAGTATCGTTCATTGCCAGCGTGTAGCTTCGCGGGTCTTTAGCGGTAAACGCCGGATGGGGATAATCTTGATGGTCGGGATGACAATCGATGCAAGCTATATCCTCGGCTGTATGCACGGAATGCTGATATTGGGTGCGGCTCACATAACCGCTGGTAACATCACCGCCAGCAAAGTCGATGGATAAATCGGGATTGCTGTGGCATATCAGGCAAGCCTCGTTGCCTCCGATGGGCGATTGTGCCATCGCCGGCACGGCAAAACCGAAGCCCAGCACCCAAGCAAAAATAATAATTAATAGCCAATTAGGGTTTTTAGATAATTGCTGTCGAAACATAAGCCCACCCAAGCTGTGATACAATTCACATTATGACTGTATTGTAACACTATAGCTTATGAATTTCAATGGCATCTATAAAAAAACGTTATTCTAATTTTTTATAAAGATGTATAAAATATTGTTATGAGAGCGCGCGAAGGCAAGATTGTTTTTTTGTCGCGTTTGTGTTAAACTATTCACAAGCACTGATTGGCAATTGCGTATGTGAAATGGAGCGATTCATGTTGGATGTCCATGAATTAACAATTTTTCTCATCGCGGCAGAGACTCAAAATTTTTCTGAAACGGCTCGCCAGCTTAATTTAACACAACCTGCGGTGAGCATGCAGATTAAGGCGCTGGAAAAAAAACTAAAAACCCCGCTTTTTCACCGAACCGGACGCACACTTGTACTGACCGAATCCGGCACAACTTTGATACCCCTGGCAAAAGAGATGATTCAACGTTCTAT
>CAYZQQ010000217.1:0-6036 GCA_964480075.1 uncultured Anaerolineaceae bacterium | reverse complement strand
TATGCTTGAGCTACCGTCACCATACCCACCCACAAGTTACTGAGAATGGCGAGCATTAAATCGGTGCGCGCAGTGCGAACTTGTTGGAATAATCGTTTGTTGAACATAGAAATATCCGGACGAGAAGATGGCAAAAGTTTACCCGTTCGGCGGGATTCGGGCAAACAAAATGGGAACGGTCGGCAAACCGTTCCCCATTTTTTGGATGCTGTGAATGGTGGAAATTAGTATTCCAACTCTGTTTCACGGGTCAGACGTTCCCGGAAAACCCAGTATGTCCATCCCTGATAAATGAGCACGATGGGCACAAAAATCAGCGCCACCCAGCTCATCACCGTGAGCGTGTACGGGCTGGATGCGGCATTATAGATGGTTAAATCCCAGTTGGGATTCAGGCTGGAAACCATCACATTGGGATACAGCGCGATAAACATGGAAGCTGTGGAAAAAAGGATGGTAAACACACTCATAATGAACCCCCACCCGAATCGGTCGCGATTAATTAACCAGCCCACCGACAATAGCGACACCAGCGATAAAATCGGCACCACGCCGGGGTTTACGCCCAAGTGGGAAAACGCGGTGGTGAAGAAATAGCCGGCTGCCACAAATAGCAGCACCATTGCAGTGGCAACCGGTCCCACTTTTTTAATCGCGGCGATGGCGTTTTTGCGGATGGTGCCGGATGTTTTTAGCGCGAGAAAAATGCCGCCGTGGGTGGTGAACACCGTCAAACTGGCGAGTCCGCCGAGCAGTGCGTAAATATTTAGCAGATTGAAAAAGCCGCCCGTGTATGTCATGGTTTCATCAATGGGCACACCGATGAGCAGGTTCGCCAGCGCGACGCCCCAGAGCAATGCCGGGACAAAACTGCCGAAGAAAATTACCCAATCCCACATATTGCGCCACGCGGGGTCATCTTTTTTGCTGCGATATTCAAACGCTGTGGCGCGGACAATCAGCGCCACCAGCATTAAAAACAGCGCCATGTAGAATCCGCTGAACAGCGTGGCGTACCAGTTGGGGAACGCGGCGAAAATTGCGCCGCCACCCGTCAAAATCCAAACTTCGTTCGCATCCCAAAATGGACCGATGCTATTGAGTATCATCCGGCGGTCTTTATCTTTTTTACTCAGAAACGGCAATAATATACCAACGCCAAAATCAAATCCTTCAAGGATAAAATATCCGGTAAATAAAACGCCAATTAACACAAACCAGAGTGTATTTAAATCGAATGCCATTGCATAATCTCCCTTAATAGTTTATGGGGTGGCCAAGCCAATTTTACGCCGAATTATGCCTGTGCGGTTGCCGAGGCAGCGCTAATGGATGCAGTTTCTTCTTCCGGTCCTTTTTTTGCATATTTCACCATTAACTGCCAATCGGCAACAATGAGCGCGCTATATAGCACGATATAGCCAATCAGCGAAATCCAAAGTTCGGCGGGAGATACAGCTAATGATACGCCGTCGCTTACTTTGAGCACGCCGAATACCGCCCACGGTTGGCGGGCGATTTCAGTGAAAATCCAGCCGGTCGAGATGGCGAGAGTCGGCAGGAAAATTGCGGGAATCAGTAGCCGCAGGAACCAGCCCGCGCGGTCAATTTTGTCATTTACTACCAGATATAACGCCAAAGCCGCCATGGCGACCATCAGGAACCCTAACCCCACCATAATGCGGAAAAGCCAGTAACTAAAGATGACCGGTGGAATATAGTTGCCGGGTCCATAGGTTTGTTCGTATTCTGCCTGAATGTCGTTGATGCCGCGCACCGGGTCGGTAAAATTGTTGTGCGCCAGCACACTGAGCACACCCGGTACTTTAATATCCACTATATTGCGGCGACCGGCTTCGTCTGTAATGGCGAACACCGACTCACCGGCGGGACCTTCGCTTTCCCATAACGCTTCGGCGGCAGCCATTTTCATCGGCTGGGTTGCGACCATGTGTTGTGCCTGAGCGTGCCCATTGACAACCACCAATATCGTGCCGATAACCGCATAAATGGCGGCAAATTTAAATGATTCGGTAAATAATTTATGGTGTTTCCCTTTGCGGCGCAGGTGATATGCACTCACGCCCATCACCAAAAACCCTGCCATCGTGATTGATGCGGCAAACACGTGGGGCCACTGCACAAAAATGTGCGGGTTGAATACCACTGCCCAAAAGTCGGTCATTTCTGCGCGCCCGTTACGGATGACGTACCCGACCGGTTCTTGCATAAATGAATTTGCAATCAAAATCCACACGGCAGACAGGTTCGCGCCGAGGGCAACCAGCCAAATTGATGCCAGATGGATGCCTTTGGGGAGCTTCTCCCAACCGAATACCCAAATGCCCAAAAATGTAGATTCCATAAAAAACGCCAGCAACGCTTCAATGGCGAGTGGTGCGCCAAAAATATCGCCGACGGTTCTGGAATATTCCGACCAGTTCATCCCAAATTGAAATTCCTGCACAATCCCCGTGGCAACACCAATAGCAAAGTTGATGAGAAACAACTTGCCCCAAAATTTAACCATCTTTTTGTACATCTCATTATTGGTGCGATAGTATGCGGTTTGCATAATCGCGATGAGAATGGATAGCCCCAACGTAATCGGGACAAAAAAGAAATGATACACGGTGGTTACTGCAAACTGCCAGCGAGCTAAAGCAACTGCGATGTCCATACAACAACCTCCTTTGCATGTTAAAAGTACCGATGCAACCATAATACCCCTTTTTGAGAAATTTTGTCAGTATCAAAAATCATTAAAAATGAGTGACATTTGTCATTAAGTGGCACGCAAAGCCGAAAGCCACTGAAATGCAAAAGATTTATCCGGTAACCAGCGTTTGCCGGTGTAATTTCAGATAGCTGAAACCGGCACATTGACAATTTGTATATCCCATGATACAGTGACTTTTAACCCAAATAAAATACTTTATGAGAGGAAATCTGATGACGTATTTACCTGCTGAAAGTCGTTATGATACGATGCGCTACAATCGCTGTGGAAACAGCGGATTGCGTTTGCCGGCGGTATCGCTGGGGTTGTGGTACAACTTTGGCGGCATTGACTCTTTTGAAAATAGCCGCGCGATGTGCCGTCGCGCCTTTGATTTGGGAATTACCCATTTCGATTTGGCAAATAATTATGGCCCTCCGCCCGGTTCCGCCGAAGAAACATTCGGGCGCATTTTAAAACAGGATTTAGCTCCGTATCGGGATGAACTCATCATTTCCAGCAAAGCGGGCTATTATATGTGGCCCGGACCGTATGGCGAGTGGGGGTCGCGCAAATATTTAGTTGCCAGTCTTGACCAAAGCTTGCAGCGAATGGGGTTGGATTATGTGGATATATTTTACAGCCATCGCCCCGACCCCAACACACCGCTGGAAGAAACTATGGGCGCCCTCGATTACATTGTTCGCAGTGGGCGCGCGCTGTATGTGGGTGTGTCCACATATTCACCGGAACAAACACGGCAGGCGGCAAAAATTTTGCGAGAGTTGGGGACGCCGTGCCTTATTCACCAACCGCGATATAATATGTTCGACCGCTGGATTGAGGACGGGTTGCTCGATACGCTGGCAGAAGAAGGCATTGGGTGCATCAGTTTTTCTTCGTTGGCGCAGGGCATCCTCACCCATAAATATCTGGGCAGCATCCCAGCCGATTCACGGAGTGCAAAATACGATGGCAAATTATTTTGGGGAGATGCTGTCACTGCCGAACGGGTAGCCAAAGTAGAAAAATTGAATGTGCTGGCTCAACGCCGCGGGCAGAGTATGGCACAAATGGCAATCGCGTGGAACCTGCGACACCCCGGCATTACGTCGGCGCTCATCGGCGCCAGCCGCGTGAGCCAAATTGAGGAAATTGTCGCCGGACTGCAAAACCAGGCATTCTCTACAGAAGAATTGCAGGAAATTGATAAAATATTGGCAGGATAGTTGCCCATTTCACATCAATTTCAATCATCGCAACGGAGGCAAAATTTAGTCTGCCTCTATTTTCTTATTGTTTGACGGAGAAATATTTGACAGACACTTAAAACGATGTTATATTTTCAAGTATAACTTGATAAAAATTTATCGTTGCGTTCATTATAGTAATATTTGCCGCACGCTAATCACATTCCATTTGCAACTATCCATCCTATTGGTTTTACAATCATCGCCAACCGGACGATGATTTTTTAGTTATTTTTCAATGAAAAGGAGAAAAAAATGGAAAAGAAACGATTAACGCCTATTTTGCTACTGGTTATTGTGGCATCGTTACTGGCTGCATGCAGCTCTGCTCCGACGCCCGCACCGCAACAAGCGGCATCAAGCGGAGCGAAAGCCTATAAACTGGCTGCAATATTCCCCGGTGTGATCACCGATGCAGACTACAATACACTCGGATATATTGGCGTGACCGCCGTTCAGTCAGATTTGGGAGTCGAAACAGCCTATTCTGAAAGTGTTGCCGTGCCGGATGTAGACCGGGTGATGCGCGAATATATCGCCGATGGGTACAACATCATTTTCACCCACGGCGGGCAGTTTGTGTCGCAAACGGTCGCATTGGCGAATGAGTTTAAAGACGTAAGCTTTATCGCCGAATCAGATGGTCCGGTGGACAATGCGCCGTCTAACTTGTGGGTCATCGGGCGAAACTTTCAGGTTGGGTTCTATGCCATTGGCGCCGTCGCAGCCAAACAAACCCAAACCGGAAAAATCGGGTATATCGGCGGGTTAACCCTGCCTTTCTCGTATGCAGAAGTACATGCTATGGAGCAGGCTATCAGCGACTTGGGACTGAATGTAGAAGTAAAACCGGTTTGGGCGGGTAATTTTAATGACCCCACCAAAGCTCGCGAACTGGCTGAAACGATGATTGCCGAAGATGTCGATGTGATTGTCGGGTCGTTGAATCTGGGGATGTTCGGGTTATTCGAAGCCGTCAAGAGTGCCTCAAAACCGGTGTGGGCAACCGCAAAATACACCGATAAATCAAATTACGCGCCCGATAACTACATCACTGCCGTGCTCTATGATTTTGGCGGACCCTTGAAAGACATCACCCAGAAAATTGAAGCCGGTGAAACGGGCGGCTATTATTCGCTGGGATTTGACACCGGCGTTTCGCTGCAAATGCCGCTAAAAAATGTGTCGCCGGAATTGAATACCGAAATTGAACAATTGGTAAAAGATATTCAAAGCGGCAAAATTAAAGTGAAAAAAGACACCACTCCGATTGAATAATACTGCAAATGCAAAAATGATGACAGGTGTGAGAGAAATTCTCACACCTGTTTATCGTACCACGAAGTTGTGAAAGGGATACCGGCATTCTATGGCAGAACAATCGATTCTCCGGATGCAACACATCCGTAAAACATTTGGGAGTGTGGTTGCGCTGGATGATGTCAGTTTGACGCTGAACCGCAACCAAATTCACGGATTGTTGGGCGGTAATGGCGCGGGGAAAACCACGCTGATGAATGTGCTGTACGGGCTGTACAAGCCCGATGGCGGCGAAATAGTTTTTAATGGTGAGAAAATTAACATTCAGTCGCCCAAAGATGCCATCGCACACAAAATCGGGATGGTACACCAGCATTTTCTACAGGTGGAAAATTTTACCGCGCTGGAAAATATCGTGTTGGGGTCTCCCCTTAAAAATACGCCCACCCTTAATTTGTCCGCGCCGGAAGCGCGCGTCATCGAACTTTCAGAACATTTTGGGTTGGATGTTGACCCCCATGCCCGTATTGAAGATTTGCCGATGGGCATTCGCCAGCGGGTGGAAATTCTGAAAGCCCTCTATCGCGGGGTGAAAATCCTTATATTGGATGAGCCGACCACCAATTTAACCCCCCAAGAAGTTGACCACCTGTTTGATTCCCTGCGGGCAATGGTAAACGATGGCATGAGTGTGGCGTTCATCACCCATAAATTGCGCGAAGTGCTGAGCGTGTGTGACCTCATCACGGCCGTAGATCCGAAGACGACACGGCTGAACGCCAGTCACCTTCAGCATCTCAATATACC
>CAYZQQ010000216.1:0-6101 GCA_964480075.1 uncultured Anaerolineaceae bacterium | reverse complement strand
AACTGGGCGGACGAAGGCGGGTTTGCCGCCGCCATTGAAACGTGCAATGGTGCGGCGGTGTGTCGCAAAGATACGGGCAATATGTGCCCGTCATATATGGCAACCCGCGATGAAGAGCATTCTACTCGGGGGCGCGCCAATTTACTGCGGGCGGCGCTGTCGGGGCGCGTCCCGCACAAAGAATTATTCAGCGAGCGGATGTACGGCGCGCTGGATTTGTGTGTGGAATGTAAATCGTGTCTGGCTGAATGTCCGTCATCGGTTAATATTGCAAAAATCAAAACCGAATTTATGGCGCATTATTACGAAAGCCATCCCATCCCCCTGCGCTCGCGGTTATTTGCCGATTTTGGCGCGTTGAGCCGTCTGGCGGCGGGGCCGCACGCGCCGGTCATCAACTGGGTAATGCGGCAAAGCTGGATTCGCCGATTGATGGAAAAAACGGTGGGCATTGACCGGCATCACGCGCTACCGCCTTTTGCCCGCCAATCGTTTGTGGCGTGGTTTCACGGTCGGCGCAATGCCCCCCCCGGCACCGAACGCCGTCTGCCGGTGGTACTGCTGCACGATACGGTGAACACGTACAATCACCCCGAAGTTTCCATTGCCGCCACGCGTGTGCTCGAAGCGGCGGGCTATCGCGTGTTGCTGCCCGGTCACAAAGATGTGGGACGCCCTGCCATCTCAAAGGGGATACTCAAATTGGCAAAAGCGCTGGCGGAAAACACGCTGTCGCGGCTGGAACCGTTTGCCCGCGACGGTATTCCCATTGTCGGGCTGGAACCGAGCGATGTTTCGGCACTGAAAGACGACTATTTTTCAATATTGCCCGCTAATCCGGTGGTAAAATTGGTAGCGGATGTGACCGTCACCTTTGAGGAATTTATGGCATCGTTGGCAGATGACCCGAATTTTAGCCTGCCGGTTGTTTCGCCGCCGCAGAAAATTCTGTTGTATGGGCACTGCCACCAAAAAGCGCTCATCGGCACGGCTCCGGCGAAAAAGGCGCTGTCACTGCTGGGTAATGTGGAAGTTGAAGAGTTGGACGCGGGTTGCTGCGGGATGGCGGGGTCTTTTGGATATGAAACCGAGCACTATGATATTTCGATGGCGATGGCGGAACGAGTGCTCCTCCCGGCGGTGCGGCACGCTGACCCCGACCGCGTGATTGTCGCGGCAGGAGTCAGTTGCCAGCATCAAATTGCGCACGGCACCCTCCGGCACGCGCTCCACCCGGCGCAGGTATTCGCGCAGGCAATGGGGCTGTGAGATACAACTTTTCTCATCCGAATGCGTATTGTATGGCAACGGTATTGGTTCAACTGAATTTCAGGGGGTTGCACGGAAATAAATTTCCGCGCTGAAAGCCAAAGCCGACTGAAAGTCGACTTGAGTTATAAGCCTGAACTTTAGTTCAAGGCTCATAACAAACACCCCTTGAAATCCCAGAGAACCACGGCATGTGCCGGGAATACATTTTGAAAGGATGAGCCAATGGGGTGTGGACGATTAATTTTGGCAGTTTTGCTGCCGCCGCTGGCGGTGCTCGACCGGGGGTGCGGGGCGATTGTGGTGGTTACCCTGCTGACCGTGCTCGGCTGGTTGCCGGGAGTCATCGGCGCGATTGTACTCAATAATATGGCGGAGCAACGGTGGTAAAAAATAGTACACAGATGATACAGATAACACCCATTCTTTATTTTCCCGCGAAAATCCGTATGCATCTGTGGACTGAAAATTTTACAATCTGAATCTAAAAGAAAGGCTTGCAAATGAAAAAATCGGTTGGGTTCGTATTTTTGGTACTGATGCTGGCGGCGGCGCAGTGCAGTGGCGGCAGTGCCGCACCGAAAATCACGGTGGAAAACGTTTGGTCGCGCCCGTCGCCGGTGGTGACGGGGAATGGCGTGATATACCTCACTTTGAAGAATAACGGTGGCAGCGATGATGTGCTGGTCAGCGTCGCTTCAAACGTGGCAAAAGCTACCGAACTGCACGAAAGCAAAATGGAAGGCGATGTGATGAAAATGATTCCCGTCCCCAGCATCCCCATTCCGGCGGGAAAATCCGTTAAATTGGAGCCGGGCGGCAAACATATTATGCTCATCAATTTACAGCAAGCATTGAAACCCGGCGGGACAATTTCCGTCACGCTGAATTTTGAAAAATCCGGTGCGATGACGCTGGATGTGCCGGTGAAAGAATCGGGGAAATAGCCGTTATTCCAATCACCGAATGTCATTCCCGCGAAAGCGGGAATCCATAGATTCTTTTATGGATTCCGGATAATTTCTTGCAGAAATTTCCGGAGTGACAGAAACCTCGAACTGAGATTATTCGTATCTTCTCAATAATTCAGGGTAGGGACAGCCCATTGGGCTGTCCCTACGAGAAAAACACACTACTTTGTCCCGATATTTTGAGAAGATACGATTATTCCAGCATACGTTGAATTTGCGCCACCACCATTTGGATGGCGGTGGTATTATGTCCCCCGCGCGGAATAATCACATCCGCAAATTGTTTGCTCGGCTCCACAAATTCCAGATGCATCGGGCGTACCGTGGCGAGATATTGAGCAATTACGCGCTCTACCGTGCGCTCACGCTCTGTCACATCCCGTTTTAACCGCCGAATGAACCGCAGATCGTCGGCGGTATCCACATAAATTTTAATGTCCATTAGCTCGCGCAGGGCTTTATCGGCAAAAATTAGAATACCCTCCACCATAATAACCTGTTTCGGCTCAATCCGTTTGGTGCGGGCAAGGCGCACATAATTGGCAAAATCGTACACCGGCACATCCACCGGCTCGCCGCGCAGAAGCGCCTGTAAATGACGGATGAGCAATTTGTTTTCCAGCGCGTCCGGATGGTCAAAATTTAGCGATTGCCGCTCTTCCAGCGGTAGATGGCTCAAATCACGATAATATGCGTCGTGTTCCAAATATGCCAGATGGTTGCTGGAAACCGCTTCTAAAATACGATGCGCCACCGTGGTTTTCCCCGATGCGGTTCCTCCCGCCACCCCGATGATAATTGGTTTACGATTGTGTGGCATCGTCTGCATTCCCTTCTGCATTTATTTCCGAAAAATAGGTGTCTGCCAGCATTTCCGCCGCCCGCCGATTACCCCGCGTTTCCACCGAAGCATCAATGCGACTGCCGCGCCCTTTGGTTACGGCGGTCAATCGCACAATTGCCGGTGCATCCAAAAACCACAGCGTCACGCCGAGCGCCATCAACAGGGCGCCCATGGCTAACGGCGCTGCCCCCGGGACACGAACTGCGCGCAGCAGGAATTTATCCTGAATGGATACTTTTCCGGTAATGCCCAGTTCCGGCAGCGAAAACCCGTTTCCATTTCGCACCGCCGTTTCAACCGTGGCGTTTTGCGCGTCGCGCATACGGAGCTGATAGCCGCTATGACCATCGGTGGCGATATAGCGCAGTTCCAGCGATTGATGGCGCGGGGTATACGAGAAAATCAACGGGCGGGCGATATCGTCGAAAATCAGCGTCAGATTTTCGGTGGTCGTGCCGTCTTCAAATGTAATTTGCGCGCGAGGCTGTAATTTTGGCGGGGCAATCCACCAGCCGTTCAATCGCTGCCAGCGAGCCAAATCCCACACAATGAGCGGTGGGGCATCTGCGGCAAGTGTGAGCGTGCCGCCGCGCACCGTGCCATCGGCGTCAGCACGGGGTGTAAAGGCAGTGACGGTCATCGTTTGCCCAACGAATACCGTGGCATTTTGCGCCAGCACAGCTTGCTCGCTGTTGCCCCAAATGGTCTGGATAACGGTACCGCTCAAAATAAAAATTATCGCCAATAGAGTCAGTAGTGGAATCATCCATCCCCATAAATGTCGTGTAGCCAGTAACGTGGTTTCATCCTGATGGTTGATTTGGAAGCCTGCTGCGGTTAGTTTCTTTTGCAATATCGACATTACCGGGTGCGTGGCGGTTGCTTTTCCGGGATTTTGAGGCGCGGTTAACCGCACATTGCGGATGGCGAGTGTTTGCAGGGAGTGGGCAATCGGGGCGGTGAGCAGCGCGGCTGACGGGCGCAATCGCTGGACGGTGGATGGGAACAACTCGGCGGCGGCGATGAGACTGACCAGCATCAATGCGGCAGCCGGCAGCCAAAACCACAACGAATGGAAAATGCCAAACAACCCCAATCCACTGAAAAATTGGTAGCCCTGCCGGAAAAATGGCGGCAGATTCGATACCCAAACCACAAAATCGGCGGGAGAGGTGAATGTGTCGGGACGTTGGGGAATGACCAGCGCCAGCAATCCTTCAATGGCAAGAATGCCGGTCAGCGCACCGAACGCGGTGGGACGCTGGATGCCGCGCCAAAGTCGGGCGAGGGTTGTTTGCCATGGGGGTGTCACTGCTGTAGCCATAAATTTCCTGTTTGCGGATGATGTTTCATACCCTCAAGATTGTAACATAAGTTTGATGCTCCGAAAAACTGTGCAAAACCATTTGACATTCGATGCTGTTGCAGTATGATGGTTAATCCTGCCCATCAACTGCGGTGGCGGGATAGTCTGTCTGGAAGAAATGCGATGATTTTTTCAAAAGCAAAAGATATTTACCGCGAATTTCCGGTAACTTTCTGGACGTTGATGTCGGCAATGTTTATTGACCGGCTGGGCGGCGCGCTGCTCTTTCCGTTTTTTGCGCTGTATGTTACCCAGAAATTTAACGTGGGTATGATTGAAGTCGGAGTGCTGTTCGCTATTTTTTCTGTGGCGAGTTTTGTCGGCAATATGCTGGCGGGCGCGCTGACCGATAAATTCGGACGCCGCTGGATGCTGATGTTCGGGTTGATTGTCAGCGCATTGAGCAGTTTGTTAATGGCATTTGTGGACAATTTGAATCTTTTTTATGTGCTGGCAGGGTTTGTGGGGCTGCTGGCAGAAGCGGGAGGTCCGGCGCAGCAGGCAATGGTCGCCGATTTGTTGCCACAAGAAAAACACACCGAAGGGTACGGGCTGATGCGCGTGATTGCCAATCTGGCGGTAACCATTGGCCCCGCGGTCGGGGGGCTGCTGGCGGCAAAATCGTATTTGCTGCTATTTATTATTGATGCTGTTTCCAGTTTGGTTACCGCCGTGGTGGTTTATTTTGCTCTGCCGGAAACAAAACCGGAAGTAGCCAAACAAGATGAGCAAAATCTTGCCCAAACATTTGTCGGGTACAAATGGGTGTTCCGTGACGGGGTGTATATATCATTTTTGCTGGTTTCCATTTTGAGCATCATTGTGTACATTCAAATGTACAGCACGCTGTCGGTCTATTTAAATGTTGTTCACGGTATTGAAGCGCGCGGATACGGCTATATTTTAAGTATGAACGCGGCAATGGTGGTGCTGTTTCAATTTTGGATTACCCGCCGAATTTCCAGCCGTCCCCCTCTGCTGATGCTGGCGCTCGGCACGGCAATTTTTGGGGTGGGTTTTTTGATGTACGGATTTGTTTCCACTTTCGGGCTATTTTTGGTTGCCATGGCGATTATCACCGTTGGCGAAATGATTATCACCCCGGTGGGGCAGGCGCTGGTGGCACGGCTTGCTCCCGCCGATATGCGCGGGCGATATATGGCGATGTTCGGCTTCAGTTGGTCAATTCCATCGGCGGTGGGACCACTGCTGGCGGGGGTGATTATGGATAATTTTGACCCCCGTTGGGTGTGGTATGCGTCGGGCATAACGGCGGCGGTTGCTGTAATTGGATATTTGATATTGCATGCGGCAGTCCACAATCGGCTGCGCCCGGCAGATGACCCCGCCGGGCAGAATAATGCATCACCCGCGCCCCCCGCATAAATTGACTGTGATTGCCCATTTTAAGTATAATGCACACGATAAAAATTGAAGGAAGCAACCCATGCAACCCATTCCCCAGAAAATTGCTGCCGAGCTGAATTTGCGCCCGGCGCAGGTTGAACGCACCATTGCTCTGTTTGATGACGATAATACCCTCCCTTTTGTCGCCCGTTACCGTAAAGAAGTGACCGGCGGATTGGATGAAGAACAACTGCGACAAATCAGCGCGCGGCTCACGGCTCTGCGAAAATTGGCGGAACGGCGC
>CAYZQQ010000215.1:0-6130 GCA_964480075.1 uncultured Anaerolineaceae bacterium | reverse complement strand
TTTGGTGCCGTCAATCGGGTCAACCGTCCAATAACGGGACGCTACATTGTCCGCGCCGTCGTCAATCCAATCACACACGTCATCTTCTGTGGCAGCAGGATAAATGTGTTGCACATAATCGGTTATTTTCAACAATGTGGCGGCATTGCCCGGCTGTTGCAGGTCGGCGGAATCTTCTTCTCCCACAATTGCATCACCAGGGAACGTGCGGCGCAAGATTTCGCAGATAATCGCTTGCGCGCCAAAATCGGCAATCGTCACCGGACTGCGGTCGTTCTTTTCCAGCGATTCGGGATTCACCATATTTTCGCGCACACGCACGCATAAATCGGCGGCTTGGGTTACGGCGTTAATGGCAATTTCAAGTTCTTTTTCATACATACGATACCTCATTGGTGTTGTGTTTCAAATTCAAATGGTGTCAGACATATTTTCGCAATATCGCATCAACTTGCCTGCCGTAACTTTCGCCAAACAGGTTCAAATGGTTCAGCAGGTGATACAAGTTGTAAATATCTTTTCGGATATGATAACCCGCCTCAAGCGCCCAAGATGCGCGATACGCCTCATAAAATGCTACGGGAAAACCGCCGAATAATTCGGTGAATGCTAAATCGGCTTCCCGATGACCAAAATATGCCGCGGGGTCAATCAGCGCCGGTTCGCCATCGGCGGTGATGAGCCAATTGCCGCCCCACAAATCGCCATGTAACAACGATACGGGCGGGTGTTCCGACAAAAAATCGCCCAGATGCGAGCTAAGTTTTTCCAGCCGGTGTGCTCGCGTTTGGGGCAGACAACCATTGCGGGCAGCCAAATCCATTTGCGCACCGAGCCGATGTTCGCCAAAAAAGGTCACCCAGTTGTCGGCAGGCGTGTTTCGCTGCGGGGTCAATCCGCAAAAATTATCGTGTTCCAACCCATACTGCTCCCCCAAAAATTGATGCTGCTGCGCCAATTTTTCTCCCAACTGACGGTCAATCTCGCGGGTGTGATGTTCTCCGCGCCCCAGCCATTCCATTACCAGATAATTTTCGGCATAAAAATAAACCTGCGGCACTCGGAGCGCATTTGCTCGTGCCAGAAGTTCCAGCCCGAAAGCTTCTGCGGCGAACATTCCCGGTGGGGGTGTGGCGTGCCATTTGGCGAAAACTGTTTGCCCATCCGCCAATTGGATGTGCGCCGCCCGGTTGATGTCGCCGCCGGTAACGGCAGTGATTTTTGTAATTTCGGTGTGAAGATGGTCGGTCAATTGAACGCGCAGAGAAATGGGGAGCATAATTTCCGCTAGAGGGTATCGGCTGCGGTAAGATAAGCGTGCAATCCATCACATCCATTTTGTACCAATTGATAAACTCTATCAAAATTGCCAACATAATACGGGTCTGGCACATCGCGGGTAATGGTGTTTTCGGCGAAGTCGAGCAGGCGATAAACCGGTTTTTTGATGCCGTGCCGTACCAACATGGCTTCCACATCGGATTGGTTGTGGGCGTCAAGAGCGATGAGATAATCGAAGTCGATTAAATCGCGCGGGGTGATTTGTCGAGCGCGCCCGTTGTACGGCAGATGGTGTATTTTAAGGAGATGTTGAGTGCCGGGGCAGGGCGATTCGCCGCTGTGATACCCTGCTGTCCCAGCCGAATCTACCACGATTTTTTCGTGCAACCCGGATTGTTCCACCAAATTTTGAAAGACAGCTTCTGCTATTGGTGAGCGGCAAATATTTCCCAAACAAATAAACAATACGCGTACCATAAAAAACCTCGCGGGGAGTATAGCAACCACCGGGCAGATTGACAAAATGACGTGACCAATATATTGTACCCGTTATGCATCATTTTGAGTATATCGGGAGAATTTATGGCTGACCGTTATCCCATCCCCGCCGGGCGACACGAAATTGAGATTGTCATCCGCCGTTCCCGGTTCATCAGTAACGCGGCGTTTACCCCAACGGTGGACGATGCCCGCGCATTTATTGCGGAAATCAGCCGTCGTTATCCCGATGCGACCCATCACGTTTATGCGTTCGCCGTGGGGTTTGGCGCATCGGTAGTGCATGGGATGACCGATGCGGGCGAACCGTCCGGCACAGCAGGCAAACCGACGCTGGCGGTGGTGCGCGGCAGCGGGCTGGGGGATATTACGGTGGTGACGACGCGCTATTTTGGCGGGACGAAACTCGGCACGGGGGGATTGGTGAAGGCATACACGGAAGCGGCGCAGTGGGTGCTGGCAGAAATTCCGCGCACAGAAAAAGTGGAAAAGCAGGAAATTTCGATGACCGTGCCGTATCATTTTTATGAGCCGGTGCGGCGATTGGTGGCGGCTCACGATGGCAAGATTGCCGCCGAGGAATTTCTGGCAGATGTGACGATGGAACTGGTTCTTCCGGTTTCTGCGGTCGATGGGTTTGCCGCCGCACTGTCGGAACTCACCAGCGGGCAAATTCAGTTGGGGCATCCCCCGGAATAAGTGTTCATCCGTGAAATCGCCATACGGATGCAGAAAGTCAAATCACGAATAACACAAATAATCGAATAAACCGAACAATCAATAAAAATTTGGGCTATTTGTTCATTCGTGCCATTCGTGATTTATCTATGCCCTATTTTCCGGATAGGGTCTAATTTATCAATGTTCCAAAATCAACGGTATCTCCCAGTAGGGCATTTTCTACATTACCCGGTTCCAACCCGCTGAAAATCATCGCTTGCATGGGAGGCATCGCCAGTGTCAGATGGTACATATCGCGCACTTTGCTGAACATGCCGCCGGTTACATCCTCCGCCTGCGAGCCACCGAGTGATACCGCGGTTTCATCCCAATTGCTGGAATCGATATC
This sequence comes from uncultured Anaerolineaceae bacterium, assembly GCA_964480075.1. Lineage (GTDB taxonomy): Bacteria > Chloroflexota > Anaerolineae > 4572-78 > 4572-78 > JANTHQ01. The sequence continues at coordinate 3,282 of CAYZQQ010000215.1, read as the reverse complement.
TTCAATCAACGCTGCATCCGGGTCAGTTTTCGGGTCGCCGATGTACACCCCATCCACATCGCTTGCCAGCAAAATCCGTTCCGGGATTAACTCGCGCGCCAAATTATCAAATAGTTTTTCGGTAGAAACAATGTTCATTCCTTGCACCGCGTCAATGGCGGCATCACCATAGACTACCGGCACAATGCCATGTTCCAAAACGGCTTTCAGCGAATATGTTTCCAGATACATCAACTGGTTTTTGCGGGTGCGCGCGCTGGCAAACGGTTGAAATTGCACTGCCGGAATTCCGGCTTCCAACAGCGCATCCATCACAATTCGATTCAATCGGCTGGCAGCGGCGACGACTTCTGTTAACCCGCGCCAACTTTCTGCGCCCAAATCGCCCTGTATGGTTTTGTATTTTGATGCCGCGACATGTCCAAAACTGCCGGACCCATGCCCGACAATTAACCGCAGCCCGTCACCGCGCGCATCCAGCGCCGATTTAATTTCCGCAGCCAGCCGCCGCAAAATGTCCATATTCGGAGTGTTTGGCTGGGTTTTGTTGGTGATGATTGAGCCACCGAGCTTCAAAAATACCAATTCTGTAGCTGCCATAAAAAGGGTCTCTTTCCATAAAGAATGAGATTGAGCGTCTCCGGTCAATCTCACCAAAAGTATACAACATCATTTGTAATTTGAGCAATTACAGCTCACGGGTACGGCAGGACAAACGCATCTAAACTCAAATCTGATGAAAAAACCAGAATAACAGGTCTATTCTATACTGAACAGCGTCATAAAGTATCATTTGAGGCGTAGGGGCGAACCTATGTACTCGCCCTGTGTCGGGCACAGCAATGCTCTGCCCCTACCCCAAATTATTGAGATGATATCATGGGCCGCGCAAAGAAGGGAACCATCACAATTATCAGCAACGCCCACCAGACAATCCACACGAAAATGATTCCAAAATTGTGGCTGCCGGCGGGCGTTCCGAAAAAGCCCGTGAGCATGGCTAGCACAAAAAAGAAAAGTGTGATGAGCATCATGGTGGGCTGAAAACCCCGCCATTTTAAGAGTGCTTTTAACCATCGGTACCGAGTGAGCTCAAATCGGTTTTGCATAGATCACCCTGTGTATTTCTTTGAACTGGTGGAGCGGGGATAGGGGATTCTTCGTCATCTATTTTAGTTTTTCAGCCGGATTTCGCCGCAAATACACAAAAGTTCCAACTACCGCCAGCCCCATTAACCCAACAGCACGGGCAAACGTTGTATTGGGACCAACCACCAACTCGCCAATCATAAACGGATGCAATGGTCCGCAACTGACCGAACATCGGTAGCGAAATTTTCCGGAACGGTCGGCGACAAATTCAATGTGCCGGCTTTCTCCGGGGGTAATTTGCACGTTGATGCCGTACCCATCCAAATAAAACCCATGCATCACATCCGCCGCTTGCAGAGTGATGATGATATGGTCGCCGCGATTGACGTGCAAAACCGGCGGGGCGTAGGAAAATTGTTTGGCGGTAATGGTGATGGTACGGGTGGTAGGTTTTGCCAACGCGGGCACGGGAACAAGTGCAATAATCAAAGCCAACGCCAAAAATGGAGTTAAGAGGATAAATCGGCGGTTCATCGGGAAAACCCTTGTGGTATATTTGTGGTAAATGGTGCAATTACCATCAAAAACAGTATATTGCAGAATATATCAAATTGATAGCGCCACTTGGCGCACAAAACGCCCCGCCATTTGGCGGGGCATCGAATAAACATAGACGACTTGTTCAGCTTGCGCTGTTTTATATTCATCCGCATCATTAGACGATTGACACGGCACTCATTACAAAATAACTCTCTTGCGTATATTTATGGCAAGAGCAGATGTATGAAAGCGGACAATAGGCTGTCAAATGCCAGCGGCTGCGTCATTTCTAAAATCCCGATGGCAATTAATGCCGCTCCCAGAAAAAAAGGAATCAAGCCTACCACACGGAATATCAATGCAAATAGAGTCGCGGTGGTGGAGCGAGTACCGCTTTTGTGCCCAAATATGACCATCAGCCCGGAACAGACCACTGTGACCCCTACTCCGATAAAAATAATCCCCGGACGGTCTTTGAGGAAATTTATAGCCGTGTTTTCGCGTCCATACAACCGGAGCGTGGCAAAGGCAATGAAAATAACACCCCATTCGATAAAGATAATTCCGTAACTGATGGCGGGAATTCCCCGATATTCTTCGAATATACTGCCGGTTCCCCATGCGAACTCAATCTCGCGGGTGACAACGGCTTCAATGCCCACGATAATCACGGTCAACCCCAAAATGACAAACCCCAGATTCTCGATAGCCGGAAGCGCCAGTTGACTGCCACCCCATGCCACGGCAAATCCAAGCACAACCAAAACAATCTGAACCACGTGCATAGTTTTTTTGATGGGCGATTTGACGGCAGGAAGTTTCTTTAACGCCGGATCAGATTCGGAATCCACGATTTCCTCGGACGATGGATAAAAACGATTTTTCTGGAATGATGCTTTTATCATCATATCACGCAATAGATGGATTTTCAATGGGGAAACTCGCACTCACACCAAACTCCGCCGGAAGCGCATCAGGCTAATCCCCAAAATACCCACGCCCAACGCGCCCTGCTCAAGCCAGCGTGCCAGACGGGGCAAATCATCAGTGGGGGTAATGATGACGACGGGTGTGTGCGGGTGCGCAGCGCGGAGGTCGGACAGCAGGGTGTCCGCGCCGGCAGTGGGGAGTAGAAAAATATCCGCCTCGACATCGATTTTTGCCGGTGTTTCGGCGTGCTGCACACTGCCAATGCCGGGGCGATGCGCCAATAGCGCCGCCATGCCGAGCCGCCACAATCGCCCGCCACCGATGATGGTCACATTCAACGGGTGGGGTGAAGGGGTCATACGACAATCCTTCCTTTTTAAATGCCGAAAAACCCGCCGGGAAGCGGGCAATTCGGGTGTGATTGAATTATACCACGAAGACCGTTATTTTTGTACGTTGGCGGTGATGGACACTTCCGCCACGGGCATATCGGGGTCGTTGGTTTGCATCCAGACAATGCGTTTCACCGGACCTTCGGTGTCGTGAAAATCGGGGTCAAACACCACGGTCAGGTCGGCACGTTTGCCCGGTTCAATGACGCTGCTGGTAAGTTGGGCGGTGGTGCAGGCGCAACTGGTGACCATTCGCTCGATGATGAGCGGTTCAGTGCCGGTGTTTTCAATCGGGAAGGTCTGCACGGCGTTATCCGGCGCGGCGGGG
>CAYZQQ010000214.1:0-6155 GCA_964480075.1 uncultured Anaerolineaceae bacterium | reverse complement strand
AAAATTCTTCCCATTGGCGAGTTTCAGGGTCAATAATATCTTTTATCCAGCTCATTTGTATCTCCTAATTAGAGGCTTACGCACCCCGTTTAATCGTTTCATCCAGACGAGTTGACTGATGCCAAAAAATACAATCGCACCTAAAATACCCAACCCAATAAAGATTGAGAATTTTACCGGCTGTTGTACAGCCCTATTGACATTGGCAAATAATGCTCGCAAATCTGCCGCTTCCCGGTCGGTGAGCGGTTTTTTGGAAAAAACGCCCTGCATCGTGGGAAAGGGCAGTCCTTTTAACGCTGCCGCCAAACCGGATTCACCATAACGGTTGTAAACGTGCGTTAAATTTGGACCCAATGTACCACCGCCAAACCCGCGAATGGTATCAACGCTATGGCACGAGATGCATGGGGGACCGCCATTGGTTAGCCGGACTTCACCCACAAACAACCTGCCGCCAGCTTCCGGGTTCCCTGCCGGTAATGGCGTGGGGGCGACGGTGGGCGCAGCTACCGGCGCAGCGGTGTCGCCGCCGCTTTGTTCGGTTAAATAATCAATCAGCGCCGCGACTTCAGCTTCCGTCAACCCCAGATTGGGCATCGGCACATTGTTGAATTCCTGTAACAATCCCGTGGCAATGGGGTCGCCATCCGCCAGCATTTTATCCGGCGCAGAAATCCAGCGCGTCAGCCAGTCGACATCCCGTTCGGTGGTAACGCCTTTTAAGTCCGGTCCCACCAATTTTCCTCCGCCAACGGTATGGCAAGCGGCGCATTTTTGCTGAAAGGTCGCTTCGCCATCACCCTGCTTCGGGGGGGCGGCGGCAACCACAGCCAGCGGCATCGCCAGCAAAAAAACGGCGGCAATCATCATAACCATCGCTTTGGGAAGTTGTGGTTTCCGTAAAAGACACTCAAGTTTCATAAGCCATTCCTCCATCGGTTGGTTTTGGCGTCAATTTTTTTGAGTTTATGGTAGCTGGTAATGTATTTAAAACCGAAAGTAAATCGGATAGCCGTGCGTCAAGCCGTTTACTGGTGATTACCTGAAGCGTGTTTTCGTCCAAATTTGTGGAAATAATCGGCACATTTGGGGCGGCAGCCATTAATTTATTCAAGTCGTCTGTTGCCGGGTTTGAAACCAAAATAATTGCTTCCACTACACTGGTTTTAAGCACAGGGAGGGCATCAGCTACGAGCGCCGTATTGCCCACAATGTTGATTTCTGCCACAGATGACAGCAATTGTGCCAAGGTTTCGGCAAAAAGCGATTGACCGATTATGAACACGCACCGTTCATCCATTATTTACCATGCCTTTTGGAAGAGAAACATCATCCTTTACAGGATACCGCAAACAGGCACATGGGGTCTATCAGTCATACTCGGACAAAGGAATGAAAAAAGAGTGATATGTTATCACTCTTTTGAGGGGAAGACTTAAGTCTTAGGTATCTGGGCAGATACAGAAGTCTGCCCCATAATTCAGCAGGAAGAATTATGGCTTGCTTTCGTCCAGTAACCCTTTTTTCTGCGCCAATCGAGCGGCTTGATAGCGGTTGGCGGCGTGGAGTTTGCTTAAAATATTGCGTACATGGGTTTTGACGGTATGCAGACTGATGGAAAGCGTGGCGGCAATTTCTTTGTCTGTGGCGCCATCGGCAATGCAATTGAGAACATCATATTCCCGCAACGTCAATTCGTTGGCAGAGTTTTCGGCAGTGAGCGCAGTGATGGCTGCATCGGGACGGGGTGCAGCCCGGGCAAATTTCTGCACCAATTGGGCAGCCAGTTTGGGCGGCAAAATTGAATCGCCAGCCAGTGTGCTACGCAATCCACGCAAAAAGTTGGCAGAGTTGGTACTCTTTAGGATATAGCTATTGGCTCCGGCACGGATGGCTTCAAACAGTTTTTCATCTTCATCATAAACCGTGAGAATAACAATAGCGCACGGTAAAATACCCGGCGTAGAACGCAGCAGCCGGGTGGCTTCCAATCCGTCGCAAACCGGCATACTGATGTCCAACACAATCAAGTCGGGTTTCAAATCGCGAGCAAGTGTCAATACTTCCAGCCCGTCTCCGGCTTGTCCCACCACTTGCAGGTCCGGCTGGGAATTTATCAATCCCACCAATCCTTCGCGAAACAGTTGGTGGTCATCGGCTAGCAAAATTTTAGCAAGGCTCATGGGTATCCTCAATAATTTTTTTTAGCCCGGTTGTTTGTGTTGCGTGTTTGGCAGGGAAATAAGCGATGATTTCTGTGCCGCGGTTGGGAGCAGTATTGATGTGCAGTGCGCCGCCACTGCGTTCCACCCGTGCCCGCATAATGGTTAACCCAAAATGATTATCTCTCCCGGCATCATCCAGTTCAAACCCTCGCCCATCATCTTTAATTGAAAACCGAAAGTCGCCATTTTGACGCATAACGGTTACCCACACCCGGTTGGCGCCGGCATGGCGGCGGATATTGGTCAACGCTTCGCGCACCACATGCAGGGCTTGGGTGTGAACGGCTCGCGACAGCAACGGCGGGGGCGGGGTGTCAATGGTTAATTCTGCGGAGATGTGTGTCTCTGATTCGAATTTGCGTAAACAAGCAGCCAAATCATCAGCCATGTCGCCCAATGGCGAAGTCGGCTCTTGCAGTTCCACCAGCGCCGTGCGAACCTGCCCGTATGCGGTTTCGATAGCCGTTTTCATATAATTGAGTTCCACCCCGGCAGTTGCCGAATCATTTTTCATAATTAAATCGGAAAGTTGGTCGCTTCTTAAATTGAGGAAACTCAGGGTTTGAGCCAGATTATCATGCAGCTCTGCCGCAAGCCGGTTACGCTCCGCCAAAATAGCCGCTTGTTTGGTTTGCACATGCTCTGCTTGTATCAGCCGAGCATTATTGATGGCAATTGCCGCCGAGTTTGCCAGCAAAGAAAGCGCCCGAATTTCATCCGGGTCAAATTGATGCGCTTTCGGTCGCACCACACACAGCGCGCCGAGCGTTTTGTCTCCGGCGCGCAGCGGGGTGGCTGCGCATACGCCGGATTGATGGTTGAGAAATTGACAGTCGGCACACATCACGTTGGTGGTAACAGGTTGCGCGTTTTCCAGTGTTCGAATGTACACCCCTCGGTTGGCAGGTTGAGAAATTGCATCGGTAATCAGGGGAATTTCGCCGTCGGAAGCCGCCAAATTAAGTGTTTTGCCCGATGGCGTGAGCAAACACAATACTGTCGTTTGCGCTTGAGTGAGTGTTTTGGCATGTTTTACCACCAGCGACAGCGTTTTTTCAAGGGTCAATTCGGTTACAATTTCTTGGCTGAGTTCGAACGCCGCCGCCAGTTCGCGGGTGCGCCGCGTGACCCGTGTTTCCAGATTTTCTTGAGCGCGCTTTAGCTGACGGCGCATCGTATCGAAGCTCTCCGCCAGAATTTGCATTTCACGAGGTCCCGTCACGCTCACAGTTGTGTCCAAATCTCCCGCTCCGATGCGGGTAGCGATTTTATCCAATTGAGAAAGCGGAGAAAGAATTTGACGATAAGTTGCCCATACGCCAAACAATAGCAATCCCCATGCTCCGCCAAAAAAGATAATCTGAATTTGGCGCAAATGCATGATTTTCCGGTTAGATGCTGCTTCAAACAACCGGACAACTTCATCAGCTTGCTGAACCAGCACGGGTGACATCTGTTCGACGACATCTGCGGCTGCAAGTTGCACATCGTTGGCAGATTGCGGCGACCGGACAATCTCTATCTGGGAGCGAAATAGCGTCCACGTTTGTGAAACTGATTGTAATCCGGTCAATATTTCGGGAGAGGTGGTCTTGGGCAAAATAGTGGGTGTATCGGGCAGATACGATACTTTGCCGCCAGCGCCGAGTGCCTGTAATGTCTGTTCAAAAGTGGCAGTTGATTTTTGTAAAGAAGCCCGCCGCGCATCAAGTTCGTCACCGGCGGGTTTATTTTCATTCAAATGCCGGCTTAATTGCAAAGTCTCTTTGGTCATCTGCTGGACAAGCATTCGTTGCCGACCGGCTAAATTGATAACCAGCGCATCCTGTTGTTGTGTGTTCAACGTCCAAAAAGTTACCAACACCGATACCAGCACCAACACAAAAAACGCCAGAAACAACAGGACTGTTTTTTGTTGCAACCGCCGAGCCATAGCACCCGCCTTCATCACTGAGTATCCGCCCGAAACCCCAAACGTTCCCGGCAGAGGCATCACCAAAATATACGTGTCATCATTATACACGAAATATTGACTTTTTCACATTTGAGGTAATTTTTGAGGCTGGCAGTTGCCTTATTTCCACGTGCGCTCATCGAGGATGGTGCGCGCGGCGGAATCGATACTGCCCGGCGAAACCAGTTCCACCGTATCCACCCGCAAGCGGCATGCCGCGCTGACGGCGGCGCGAACTTCCTCCGCCAGCGCGTCGCGGTCGGCGGCATCGGCGGTGAGTTCCACCCGCACGCGGATATGGTCACGGGTATCGGGGCGGGTGATGACCGCCTGTGCCGCGCCAAGTTGCGGAAATTTTCCCACCGCGCTTTTTAATTGCACCGGATGGAGAAACATGCCGCGCACTTTTATCGCATCGCCGATACGCCCCAGCCAGCCTTTGATGTGCCAGTAGTAGCCGTCGTCATCCGGTTCGCCCGCCAGCGCGCTCAAATCGCCCGTGCCAAGCCGAATCATCGGGTAGGTTTTATTGAAGGTGGTGACCACCACCTGCCCCGGTTCGCCGGGGGGAACAGGCTGCCCGGTGGCGGGGTCGGCAATTTCCACAATCATCGTGTGGGAAAGGTTCATGCCGGGTTCGCCGCTGGTATCAAAGGCGAGAATGCCGAGTTCTGCCGTGGCATACGTTTGGGCGGTGGTCATGCCAAATCCGTCTTCAAAATATGCCCGCAACGAGGGCGGGTAGGGTTCGGCGCTGAACAGGGCTTTTTTGATGGGAATGTCTGCGGCGGCAATGCCCATTTCCGCCGCGCGTTCAAAAATAATCTTCAAAAAACTGGGGGTGCCGACATAGCCGGTAACGCCAAGTTTCATCATAATCTCCACATGATACTCGGTATTGCCGGGACCGGACGGGACCACGGTTGCACCCGTTTCGCGCACGGCGGCATCCAGCCGAAGCCCGGCGGGGGTTAGATGGTACATGAAGGTATTGAAAACAATATCCCCCTGCCCCATACTCAATTCGGCAAACACATCCGAGCGCCATTCTTCGGGAAATTCGCCGCCTTCCGGTTCAAACAGCGGACCGGGCGACACAAACACGTGCTCGATGGTTTCGGGGGAAACTGCCAGCCAGCCGCCAAAGGGGGGATTTTCGCGCTGCATTTCCAGCAATTGTTCTTTGGTGGTCACGGGCAATTTCGGCAAATCCCGGTACGATTGGATATCGTCCGGGGAAACGCCCACTGTATCCATCACGTTTCGGAATGCCGGAGCATGGGCGTAGGCATGTTGAATGATTTCTTTCAAGCGAGAATCGAGTTCCATCAGTTTCCTCCCGTCAGCTCAACCACCGTTTTCGGCGTTTGTAATGTTTCACATCACGATAACTTTTGCGGCTGCCAACTTCCGTCAATCCCAAATAAAATTCGCGCACGTCGGCGTTCTCACGCAAATTATCCGGTTCGCCATCCATCACAATCCGCCCGCTTTCCATAATGTAGGCGTAATGGGCGATGTCGAGCGCCAGCAGGGCGTTCTGCTCCACCAACAGGATGGTGGTATTTTGCTCTTCATTAATGCGTTTGATGATGTTGAAAATTTCCATCACCAGCAGTGGTGCCAACCCCAGCGATGGTTCATCGAGCATAACCAGTTTCGGTTGTGCCATCAGCGCCCGCCCGATAGCCAGCATTTGTTGTTCGCCGCCGGACAAATAGCCCGCCGATTGTTTGATTCGCTCTTTGAGGCGGGGAAAATAGGTGTACACCATGTCTAAATCGCGCCGAATGTTGTTTTTGTCGGTGCGGGTGTAGCTGCCCGCAATGAGGTTTTCTTCCACGTTGAGATGTTCAAACACCCGCCGCCCCTCCATCACCTGAAAAATACCGCGCCGCACTATGTCTTCGGCGGCAAGGGTGTGGATGGGTTCGCCCTGAAATTCGATGCTGCCGTCGGTCACTTCGCCGTTT
>CAYZQQ010000213.1:0-6165 GCA_964480075.1 uncultured Anaerolineaceae bacterium | reverse complement strand
AATTCTGGCAGATAGTTTCGGCAACACCATTCATCTCGGCGAACGCGAATGTTCCATTCAGCGCCGCCACCAAAAATTGATAGAGGAATCGCCTTCACCCGCCGTCAATCCGGAAATGCGCGCCGAAATGGGTGCGGTTGCAGTTGCCGCCGCCAAAGCGGTCAACTATCACAGCGCGGGTACGGTAGAGTTTTTGCTGGACAAAGCGGGGCAATTCTACTTTTTGGAAATGAACACCCGGCTGCAAGTGGAACATCCCGTCACCGAAATGGTCACCGGGGTGGACATCGTTAAAGAAATGTTACGCATTGCGAGCGGTCGAAAATTATCATACACCCAAGATGATATTCATATGAACGGCTGGGCAATGGAATGTCGCATTTTAGCGGAAGACCCCTTTAGTAATTTTATGCCATCCATTGGAAAAATTACCGGGCTGTCGCTGCCCACCGGCATAGGCGTGCGGGTGGATGGCGGCGTGTATTTTGGAATGGACATTACGCCATATTATGATTCGCTGCTGGCAAAACTTGTCACCCACGGCGAAACACGGGCAGAGGCAATTTTGCGAATGCGCCGCGCGCTGGATGAATTTCGGTTGTCGGGGGTAAAAACGACCATCCCATTCCACATTAAAATGATGAACCACACCCGCTTTCAGGCGGGACAGTTGGACACTCAGTTTTTAGACAACCACTTTGATATGGCAGAGCAGGGAGCGCCACATTATGAGAAAATTGCTGCGATTGCCGCTACATTGATAGCCCACCGGCGCACCAAAGAAGCAATCTTGCTGCATCAGGGGGGTCCCAGCCCTTGGCGGTTGTATGGTCGCCGAGAAGCGTTGGACAGAAGGTTACGGTAGGTGACAAATGAAGTACATTACCACAATTAACGACAAACAGTACACCATAGACATTAATGATTACGAACATATTACCATTGATGGCGAAATATTCGACATTAACCTGACCACGCTGTCCGATACGGGGCTGGTATCGCTCATTATGAATGGGCACTCGTTTGATGTAAATATTGATGAAAATAATGACCATTATGCCGTTATGCTGAAAGGAATGCTGTACGATGCGCAGGTGGAAGATGAGCGAACGCGGCGCCTCGCCGGAATGAAGCGGGGTATGACCGAAGCAGTCGGCGAAGTGCTCATCAAAGCGCCGATGCCGGGGGTAATTGTGGATGTCCCCGTGGAGGTGGGACAATCCGTTACTAAAAATCAAGTGGTGATTATTTTGGAATCAATGAAAATGCAGAATGAATTTAAATCGCCCAAAGATGGCACGGTAAAAAGTGTGCGCGTTTCAGCGGGTCAAAAAGTTGACCAAAATGCAGTGATGATTTCGGTGGCATAATTAAATTTTAATGAACCCCCGGCGTATGGGACGATTGAATTTGTATGCCCGGTTAATGTCTTCAAAATCTATCAACCCGACAAGTTGCTCGTTATTATATACGCCTGCCGCCCCGCTCGCCGAATTTTCCAGCAATTCTTGTGCCTCTTCCAACGACTGATTATCAGACACTTTTGAGTATTGCCGATGCATTATTTCTGCCACGGTTGACATTCGATGCCCCGCATTGAGCGCCCGTTTTACATCGCTACGGCGCAAAATTCCCAGCAAACTCTCGCCCAGCATTACCGGATAGCTTGCCTGTGAACTGCGCAGTGCCAGCCCCGCAACTTCGCCGAGGGTGTAACTGGGCAGCAATACATTTACCACCCCTAACGTTACATCCCCCACCCGAATATTTCGCAGGACATCACGCACCGCCACCACACGATTCTCCGCCGCTCCCGCGGAATATATGAAAACAGCAATGAATATCAGCAACAGATTCGATGACCAAATGCCGTATCCTGCCATAACAAAAGCGATGCCCTGCCCCACCCACACAGCCACTTTTGTTGCGCGAAACAATCCCAACCATATTGCTATAAATGCGCGAAAAATGCGCCCGCCATCCATTGGAAATGCAGGAATCAGGTTAAATAGCAACAGCGACACATTCACCACAAACAAAAATTGCAAAATATTCCACAAGTTGGGTAATGGTGCCGGCAAAAATAACAGGTTGGTAAATTTGGGATGTTGGGCAGCAAACGGCAGGAATAAAAAGGGAAATATCGCCGCTGCCAGTATAAAATTTACAGCCGGACCCGCCGCCGCCACCAAAAGTTCCTCCCCCGGTTTGGTCGGCATTCGTTCCAAACGCGCCATTCCGCCAATTGGCAATAACGTAATATCGCGCACTTTCACCCCGAACATCATCGCCATAAAACTGTGACCCAACTCGTGCAGCAATACTATTACAAAAATAAGTATCGTTAAAACAGCCCCGTACACCAACCCAAAAATCCCCTCATTTTGTCCGTACGAGAACGCACCCCACAGAATGATAAAAATAAATGTCCAGTGAAACTTAATTTTTATGCCTTTTATTTTGCCCAGTTGAAAAGACCAATTCATAGTATCCTTTAATGCCGATTTGCTAACAGACACCCTTTCGGTTTGACAAACCTTAACTGAAAATCACGACTGTCCCGAATGGGCAAATGGCACAAATGTTCAAAATAATAGCAGAAAATGTTTGTGAAATTCGTTCATTTGTGCTATTCGTGATAAAACTTCGCTTTGTCCGAACCAAAAATCGTGTCAAATTTAAGGAGTGTCCGTTAGTAAATAACGCCGATAGAAAAATTCGGTACAGAAATCTCTGTACCGAAAGTATATCATGACTTTGATTTTTTACGAATGGGTAAAATGGTTTGCTCGTTAACGTTGCTCGGCGAGTGCCAGCAGTACCCCCGCACGCCCCACCAGCCCAACCAGCCGCCCATCGGCATCAACGACCGGCAACCGCTTGATTTGGTGTTCCAGCAGTAATTTTAACGCTTCAGAAAGTGGCGCATATTTCTGTATCGTAATCGGATTGGGTGTCATTACTTCTTTTGCCGTGCGACGCTCCAACTGCACTTTGTTGTTTGAGCGCGGTTGCAGGCGGCTGGAAAGCGCTTGCAACACTGTTCCCCGTTCCGCTTCGGTGGCACGGGTGAGCAAATCGCCATCGGTGATAATGCCGACCACCCGCCGCTCATCATCCACCACCACCACCCGGCGCTGTGATGACCCCAGCAATAAATCGACTACTTTTGCCAATGATGCATTTTCTTTCACCCAGGGCACGGCAATCATCATCACTTCGCCAACGGTGGTATTGGCGCCCACCGAAATGGATTGACGCGGCACCGCAGCCACCGGCGGTTGTGCCAGCGCCCGCAAAATGTCCACCCGGCTAAATACCCCCTGCAATACGCCGTCGGCATTAACCACCGGCAATCGTTTGATGTCATTTTCCAGCATTGTTTCCATTGCTTGCGTGAGCGGGGTATCATCGGTGATGGTAATGGCGGGAGCGGTCATCACATCTGCTACCGTGTGATGCTCTTCCTGCAACCGGTGCAGTTGCGCTTGCAATTCCGCATCGGTTAAAAACAACTGTACGCTGGCGGTGGGCAAGTTGCTGTGGCGCAGCAAATCACCCTCCGTTAAAATACCCACCACTTTTCGATTAACATCAATGACCGGTAACGAACGATAAATTTTATTCAGTAGCAGCGACATCGCCCGCACCAAAGGCGTATCGGGAAAAACAGTATTCACCTCACGGTGCATAATGTCATGCACGGGCATATCGGCAGGTAACGCCCGTAACGCCCGATGGCTATACGCAACAACTTCCACGTCTTCCACCGTTATCAAGCCCTCGACCACCATCTCTCGCAATTTTGGCATCACTCGACTGACCCGCACCGGGCTGTCAATCCAAACAATTTTCAGCGGCAAATCTGCGGATAAAGCCACGACGCTGGCAGTATGAATGCGGCTATGGGCGCCAAAGCCTGCCATCGCCCGCGAAACTGTCGCACCGGCGCAATCTTCTTTCTTAAGCATCTCAAGAATCGCCTGATAGAGTGGTTTTCGCTCCCATTTATCGCTTTCCCCAATAAAGATGGATACTTTTTTGGCAGAACCGAGAATTTGCATCAGTGCCCTCCTGCTTGCATGAATCGCGCCAAATAGATACCTGCCACCACTCCCAACAATCCGAGGGCGGTGTTTCCCACAAAATTGATGGAGGCAGCTTGCCAGCCATTTTGTTCAAACAGTTTGAATGTCTCAAAACTGAACGATGAAAATGTGGTAAATCCACCCAAAAACCCCACGGCAACCAACAATCGCGCTTCCGGCGAAACCGGCAATCGCCCGCTGGCAAGTGTCAGAAAAAAGGCAATGATGAAACTCCCCGAAACATTTGCCAGCATCGTACCGTATGGGAATCCGCTCCCCCAGCGAGCCGCCGCCCATTGCTGGGTGATAAATCGCGCATTTGCGCCAAAAAATCCTCCCAATCCAATCCATAGATATTGTAACATATTTTTTCCCTGTTGTCTCATATTTCGTTGAAATTTATCGACGTTTCCGGGACAAATTTTCTTTCCCGATGACTGTTTTTGGGCAGCCTGTTGCGCCGATAATGCATTATATCGCAGACACGGTGTCTGTCAATCGGTGTGTTTTTGTCCGGAAAATCGAACTCGTGGCATAATATCTGCCGGCAAGAAAATTGTATACTGTACTGCGCCATAAATGAACATTATATTTCTTGCAAAAGTGGTAAATTGGATTTGGTGTTATGTCATCAAAATGAAAACAATACTTTTTATCGAGAATTTATTGTTGTCATCCCCGCAAAAGTGGGAATCCATATATCCTATTATGGATTCCGGATAATTTCCTGCGGAAATTTCCAGAATGACATAACTTTTGCAAGAGGTCTATTATAGGTTGAATTTTCGGTGGCGTTGGTAGGGGCAAACCTGTGTGTTCGCCCCCCGCAGGGCAGACACACAGGTCTGCCCCTACGCCTCAAATGATACTTTATGCCGCGAATGAGTATATGATAAAATCATATCAAAATTGGCATTTCTTTTCCGGGAGGTTTTATGTCGAAGTTGTATGAAGCTGTCACCGTGGATGGCGTGGACATCGCTCACACATTTCGCGGGCACAATGATACGGTAGAAGTATATTGCTATCAAGCGGGAAATGTAACATACAGCCTGTATAAAAAAGCTGAAGGAGCACCGTGGCACTGTGATTGGGTCACATCATATTATGAGGAAACGATTGACCTGCCCGCCAATGCCGATGATGCGCAAGCAATGCTGACAGCGTTTGCGGCAATGCTAAAGCAACGCGGCGAAGCGTAACTTCAGCGACCGCCGCACAAGCGGCTCACCAGCAGATCAAGTGCAAGCGTGTCGCTGATTTCGCCGGTTTTGATAGCGAAATCGGTGTCGCGTAGAATGCTAAAAATCTGCACCAGTTGCTCAACAGAAAAGTTTCGCGCTTCTTCAAGCCGTTTTTTAGCGGCATAATCGCTGCGCCAGCCTTTTTCGCGGGCAATCTGCATCGGGGTCAAACCGGATTCCGCCATGCTTTTTACCTCCAGCAGCCCCCGAAACTGCCCGGCAATTCCAGCCAAAATCGCCAGCGAATTTTGCCCCTCTTCCAGACGTTTGTGCAATTGGTCCAACGCCGCTCGCCCATCTTGCCGCCCAATAGCGTTCGCCATGGCAAATGACTCCGAATCGGCGGTGTACGGGCACAGCAACTCCACATCTGCCAGAGTGATGGCGCGCTGTTTGTTCACAAAAAGTATCAGCTTCTCGATTTCACTATCTAAGGCGCGCAAATCGTCACCGACCACATTTGCCAGCGCTTGCACTGCTCGGGAATCAATATGTGCGCCTTTTTCTTTAACCCGACGGTCTATCCAACGGGGCAGGTTCTGTTTTTGCGGCGAACCAAAATAATGCACACAATTTTTATGCGCCCGCCCGAATTTCAGCACGGGATGGCTCTTTTTTAATGCCACGGTATCCCAAAAAACCAACTCGGTTGTTTCCGGCAAATCTTTCAATGCGGCGATGAGTTTTTCCATCACCGCGGCGTCACTCTTGCTGCGCCCGCCATATCGACTGAGAAAGTTTGGCACAATCACCAGCCGTTTCGGCGAGAGGAATGGCATCACCGCGGCGGCATTTACAATATCGCTGATGGAGGTTGATTTTCCGTCCAATTC
>CAYZQQ010000212.1:0-6195 GCA_964480075.1 uncultured Anaerolineaceae bacterium | reverse complement strand
CAGCATCGCGGAAAATCATTTCGCCACCCTCAAATGTCGCCCCCTCTGATACCAGAACCACCGCATATTTGCTCGGATTTTTACTGCGATCGTACAATAGCAACTCCGTCAATTTCTCAATATTGAATTTATGTTCGGGGATAACACAACGATTCGCCGCCCCTGCCATCGTGGGCAACATCGCCGTAAAGCCCGCATATCGTCCAAAAACTTCCAGCACTAAAAATCGCTCGTGCGACCCGGCGGACGTTCTCAGGGCGTTGGTCATGGCAATGGTGCGGGTGACACACGTGCTGAATCCAATGCAATAATCGGTACCGGGAACATCATTATCCATCGTTTTGGGCATAGCAACCACTTTTACGCCTTCCTGATACAGTCGCACCCCATAGCTCAACGTGTCATCCCCACCAATGGGAATGAGATAGTCAATGCCCAAAAATTCCAGATTCTTTAATACTTCCGGGGTCAAATCATTAATTTCATCGCTATAGGTCTCTTTTAAGTGGTCGGGAACCCGAATTTTTGGCACATGGCTCGGACGTGTGCGCGATGTGTGTAAAAACGTGCCGCCGGTGCGTCCCGCTTTATTGACGATATTTTCTGACAATAGTTGATAATTGCGACTGTTGTCTGCTTTTTTATCACGTGTCAACTCGACCAATCCTGCCCAACCCCGCCGCAAGCCAATAACTTTATAGCCTTCGCGCAACGCACGCACGGTAATGGCGCGAATAGCCGGATTCAATCCGGGGACATCCCCGCCACCGGTCAAAATTCCAATGGTTCCCTTGTATTTCTGTGCCATTTTTTCGTTCCTTCTTTCGTTTTTATGAGGTTTATGAGTAATTTTGTTACCTGATGTGCGACTCTTTTCAAAAGCAACCAAATAGAACACAGATAACACGGATTGAACTGATTTCCGCTAATTTTTTAAAAAATTTTGGCTCAACCGGAATCCGGGGGGTAATTACAGAGGCACTGTTTTTTGCATCGAATTGAACAAATTTCCCGAATTTTTGATATATTTTCGTGAAATTCGAGTAATTTGATGCAATATTTTTTGTCCACCCCCTGAAATCCTGAAGAACCAAATTTATCTGTGAAAATCCGGAAAATTTGCGTCAGCTGCGTTCCATTTTATCATTTTCCGAGAAGTTGCAGATCAGGTATTTTGTTATATGTTCACCCGAACTTACGACTGAATCTGTAGAATAATTTTGCCAATATTTCTATTTTCCGCCATTCGCTGATGAGCATGTTCCACCTGTTGAATGGGAAATACCGAATCAATAATGGGGCGAATCTCCCTATTCTGCATCGCCTGCCAAAATTGCGCCATAAACGCATTTTTGATGACAATCTTTTCCGGCACGGTCCGCGCCCGCAGCACCGACCCGATAAGCCGCAATCGACGGCGGAGGAGCGTCCACAGTTGCAGCGACACATTCGCCCCACTGAGGGTAGAGATGAACACGATGCGCCCGCGGGTATTGAGCAGTTGCAAGTTTCGTTCAAAATAATCCGCGCCAATCATATCCAAAATAACATCCACCCCGCCGAATTTCTCACGCACCACCGCCGAAAACTCATCCCGGCGATAATTTATCGCCACATCTGCGCCGAGGTCACGGCAAAACGCCACTTTTTTATCGGTTCCGGCAGTTGTCGCCACGGCACACCCCGCTTGATGCGCTAATTGAATCGCCGCCGTACCCACGCCGCTCGCCCCGCCGTGAATGAGCACTTTTTCGCCGGGTTGCAATCCGGCTTCCATAAAAAGATTGACATACGCCGTGAGAAAAACCTCCGGCACGGCGGCAGCTTGCTCAAATGTCCAATCATCCGGCACGGGGATGAGCAAATCGGCGGGTACAGAAACTTGCTCGGCATATCCACCGCCGGGCAACAGCGTGCACACCCGGTCGCCCGCTTGCCACCCCGAAACCTCGCTGCCGAGCGCGGCAATGCGCCCCGCCATTTCCAGCCCCAAAATATCGGATGCACCGGGCGGTGGCGGATAATTTCCGGCGCGCTGCATCAAATCGGCGCGGTTGAGCGCCGTGGCAGCCACATCCACCAGCGCCTCATTCGCGGCAATTTTCGGCGCGGGGACTTCCGTCCATTCCAGCGGATTTCCTTCAGTTTGGTTGACGACAATCGCTTTCATTCATCCCTCATTTTAATGCGTGGCGTTCCACCGGTAACCCGGCATTCGTCCATGCCTGCATCCCGCCGGTCATCACCATGACCGCATCGAAACCCTGCGCCAGCAGATACCGTGCAGCGCGTTCGCTGCGGCGGTCGGTGCGGCACACACATACCAATTGCCGGTCGGCGGGAATTTCTGCCAGCCGTTTGGGCAATACCTGCACCGGCATCAGTTTGGCGCCGGCGATATGACCGTGAAACCCAAATTCCTCTTTGGAGCGCACATCCAGCACCAGTGGCGGCGCAGATGAAGCCAGTTGGTCGCGCAAATCCTCAACGGAAAGCTGTGCGACAGCAGGGTTGGGTTTAAATAATTTTATCAAACGGTCAATCATCATTCACCAAAAACAAACTGAGCGCCCAGCTGACAATGCTCACAACAATACTCCCCCAAAACGCCGCGCCGAACCCCGCCACACGGAAAATATCGCCGACGAGCCAACTGGTAAACAACAGCATCAACGCATTAACAATGAAAGTGAACAACCCCAGCGTGAGCAGGTAAAATGGACATGTTGCCAGCTTCAGCACCGGTTTGATGATTGCATTCACCAACCCGAAAATAACCGCCACAATGAACAAATTCAGCATAGCGCGGGTGTCATTTCCAGCCACATGAATGCCGGGCACAAACCACGCAGCCACACCCAGCGCCACCGCATTTACAACCCAGCGAGCAATAAATTTTGGCATACATTCCCTTCCCGATAATGAGATTTTCCTCGAGAAAGTATAGCACATCCCTCGCGTAAAAACAATGGACAATTTTCCGTATGGGCAGTCTAAAACATTAGAAATATTTGCGAAAACATCCCGCGCATCCTATAATGAAAGGCGATGTACCGGCGGTGTCGGTGCGTTTTGAAAACCCCGCTCAATAAGTCACGTCAACGGCGACTGAAAAAAATCCCAATCAATTCAAATCCAAGGAGGATTTTGTAATGTCGAAAAAATGGGTGTATTTGTTTGAAGAAGTCGAAGAAGCTGAAAAATATGTCGGAGGTTCGTGGGATGGCGTGCGCGGGCTGATGGGCGGCAAAGGCGCAAACCTTGCCGATATGGCGCGCGTCGGGCTGCCCGTGCCGCACGGATTCACCGTGACCACCGAAGCCTGCAACGCCTTTCTCGATGCGGGTGAAACGTTCCCCGCAGGTATGTGGGAGCAGGAAGTTGAAGCGTTAAAAGTTATTGAGAAGAACACCGGCAAAAAATTCGGCGACCCGAACAACCCGCTGCTCGTTTCGTGCCGCTCCGGCGCAAAATTTTCAATGCCGGGGATGATGGACACCGTGCTGAACATCGGGTTGAATGATGATGTCGCCGCCGGCATGGTAAGCCTCACCGGCGATGCCCGCTTTGTGTACGATGCCTATCGCCGACTGGTGCAAATGTTTGGCAGTGTGGTGATGGGCGTGGATGATGACGGCTTTGAAGACGTGCTGAAAGAAGCTCGCGCCAAAGCCGGGGTAAAAACCGACGCCGAGTTGAATGCGGCTCAATGGCAAGAAGTTGTCGAAAAATTTAAGGCGATTTTCAAAACCGAAACCGGACGCGATTTTCCCCAAGACCCCATCGAACAAATTAAACTCGCTACTGAAGCCGTATTTAAAAGCTGGAACAGCAAACGCGCCATCGACTACCGCAACGCCGCCGGTATTCCCCACGATTTGGGCACCGGGGTTAGCGTGGTAACGATGGTTTTTGGCAATATGGGCAACAACTCCGGCACCGCCGTCGCCTTTACCCGCGACCCGTCCACCGGTGAGCGCGTGCTGTACGGCGAATATCTCATCAACGCTCAGGGCGAAGATGTGGTCGCCGGTATTCGCAACACCACCCCCATTGCTCAAATGGAAAAAGAACTGCCAGCAGCGTATCACAAATTTGTAGAAATTTGCGATATTCTGGAAAAACATTATCACGAAATGCAAGATATGGAATTCACCATTGAAAATGGTGAATTGTGGATGTTGCAAACCCGCGACGGCAAACGTACCGCGCGTTCCGCCATTAAAATTGCGGTCGATATGGCGAACGAAGGTCTCATCACCCGTGAACAAGCCGTGCTGCGCGTGTCCCCCGAACAGGTTGATACCCTGCTGCACCCGCAGTTTAACCCCGCCGCCAAAAAAGCCGCCGCCGGCGACGGCAAACGCATCACCAAAGCCGTCAATGCCTCGCCCGGCGCAGCCGTTGGCATTGCCGCTTTTGATGCCGATTTGGCAGAAGAATGGGGCAAAGCCGGCAAAGATGTCATTATGGTTCGCCCATTTACCCGCCCGGATGACGTGCATGGGATGCTGGCAGCCAAAGGCATTCTCACCAGCGAAGGTGGGGCTACCAGCCACGCCGCCGTGGTCGCCCGCCAATTCGGCGTACCGTGCGTCGTCGGCGCCAGCGACATGGTGATTGACGCCGAAAAACGACAATTCACCGCCAATGGCATCACCATAAAAGAAGGAGAAATTGTTTCCATTGACGGTGGCACGGGTGAAGCCTTTGCCGGTGAGATTCCAATGGTCATCGCCGAACTGGACGAGCAGGAAGACCTGAAAATACTCCTCGGCTGGGCAGATAATTTCCGCCGCCTGCAAGTGTGGGCTAACGCCGACTACCCCAAAGACGCCCAACGCGCCCGCAACTATGGCGCCCAGGGTATCGGTTTGTGCCGCACTGAGCATATGTTCTTTGAAGAAGAACGGCTGCCGACTGTACAGAAAATGATTTTGGCGAAAAATGAAGCCGACCGTGACGCCGCGCTGAACCTGCTGTTACCGTACCAGCGCAACGATTTTGCCGGATTGTTCCGCACCATGACCGGCTTGCCCGTCATCATTCGGCTGATTGACCCGCCATTGCACGAATTTATGCCCGACCACGACGAAGTTTTCGCCGAAGTGATTGAAATGCGCTGTAAAGGCGAAACCGAAGGGCTGGCAGAAAAAGAAGCATTGCTCGCCGCCATCGAAAGTATGCACGAAAGCAACCCAATGATGGGCTTGCGCGGTGTTCGCCTCAGCATGATGATGCCGGGCATCGTTAAAATGCAGGTTCGCGCCATTTTTGAAGCCGCATGCATAGTCAAAAAAGAAGGGCTGGAACCAAAACCCGAAGTGATGATTCCGCTGACGGGACACGTCAACGAATTAAAGACCATCCAACCGGAATTGGAAAAAATAGCCAAAGCGGTTATGGCAGAACAGGGGGTTGATATTGACTATAAATTCGGTACGATGATTGAAATTCCGCGCGCCGCTGTCACCGCTGCCGAAATCGCCGAGGTTGCCGAATTCTTCTCTTTCGGCACCAACGACTTAACCCAGATGACATTCGGCTACTCGCGCGATGATGCGGAAGCCGGCTTTTTGTTGAAATATGTGGAAGACGGTGTACTCCCCCAAAACCCATTCCAGACCATCGACCAAGATGGCGTGGGGCAGTTGATGAAATGGGCTGTGGAAAACGGGCGCAAAACTCGTCCGGCACTGGAAGTTGGCATCTGTGGCGAACACGGCGGCGACCCAGCCTCGATTGAATTCTGTCACAGCATCAACCAGAATTACGTCAGTTGCTCGCCGTTCCGCGTGCCGGTGGCACGGCTGGCTGCCGCTCAAGCCGCGCTGAAAGAAAACGGCTTCACGGCAAAATAGTCAGTACCGCTGGGCGCAAGCCCGTTCTTCTGTAGGTGTGACACAAAGGTGTGTCACACCTTTTTTTGTTTGGGTCAAAACTAGGGCAATCGCATACGCTTTGTTTTTTTGACGTTCGCGGTTATTTTCTCTCCCGGAAATAAATTTCCGGGCTAATAGCTGAAGCCGACCTTCAGTCGGCTTGAGTTTTGAGCCTTGAACTTCAGTTCGAGGCAAAATATTACCAACTTCGGGTTAGTATGCGATTGCCACGAGGTCAAAACTTGCAAACATTTCCAATTCAGAAAGTCCTCAATGGCGGCACCTTCCTTGAGAAATTCGGGATTGGAAACCA
>CAYZQQ010000211.1:0-6215 GCA_964480075.1 uncultured Anaerolineaceae bacterium | reverse complement strand
GTATCGTGATCTCGTCCCGCAAATTATTACAAGAGGTGTGGGGATACCCGCCCGATGCGGGAGATACCGCCCTGGTACGCAAACACATCCACAATCTGCGGGCGAAACTCGAAAAAGACCCGTCCACCCCGCATTATATCCTGTCGCGCGGACGGCAAGGGTATATGGCGCGAGGCTGATGTCCGCTCCCAATCGAAAGGAAATCCAATGCCCACTCTGCAAACTGACGTAGAAGCCTTCTTGGAATATATCGGGGCGAACTCCCCACGTACCCGGCGCACCTACCGGGCGGCAATCCGCCACCTGCTGGCATATCTTCAGGATGTGTGGAAACCGGGCGATGAACAACTCACCGCCGCCAAGCTCACCCCGGAAATACTGCACCGCTATCCGGGGTGGTTAGCCCGGCAAACGTGGCAACTCACCTCAGACGCCGACCCCCAACTATTAGCTGAAAGCACGCGGGCGCTGTATCTGGTTGCCGCCGGCAATCTGTTGACCTATCTGACCAAACTGAAACGGCTACCCCACTTTGACGCAGCCGACATCGAGGCCGTCCGCGATACCTTTCGCCGCGCCACCGCTGTCAAACAAGCCCCGATTCATCAAAAAGTCCCGCCGGATGACGTGGTTCAGGCGCTCATCGCCGCCGCCCGGACTGACCCGTCGCCACCCGCTGAAAAAACCAAGTCCCCTCCCCCGGCAACCCTGCGCCGCAAGAAGCTGATTCAAAAACGAGATTTAGCTCTGCTGATTACCTTGCAGCGCACCGGCTTGCGAGTGTCGGAACTGGTTGAACTGCGCCGCAAAAACCTCGACTTGAGCCGCAAAGGCGCGTGGGTGTCCGGCAAAGGACGTAAAACCCGCTTTGTGCCTTTCCACGATGCGGCGTTGGCGGCGATTCAAACCTACCTGAAGCTCAGGCAGGACGGGCAGCTCATCGCCCCGTTGGGAGACCACCCGCTGTTTTGCCGCCACGACAAACGGGCGCAGATAGACCGCCGCCTGCCCCTCACCACCCGCGCCGTGCGGGACATCATCGACAAACTCAGTGACCGGGCGCACTTGAGCGACCGCTTCCACTGCACCCCCCATTCCCTGCGCCACTTCTTTGCCACGCGGTTGCTGCGCAAAACCGGCGACCTCGCCCTAGTGCAAGATGCGCTGGGACATAGCGACCCCAAAACCACTCGCATTTACGCCCAAACCAGCCCGGAAAAACTGGCAAAAGCGGTGCGCGGGCTGGATTGACAAAACAAGTTGCATTCTATAAACAAATATAGTACAATGTTATCAGAGTGGGAACATCATTACTAATGAGGACGGGTGACACCCGGCATAGGAAATTCAATGAGGCTACTTGGAAAGCCGGTACTCGATAAATTTATACGCCGCTATACTGATGCCCGCATCTCTATTAAGGCATGGCGGCGCGAGGTAGAAGATGCGGAATGGGAAACGCCGGCAGACGTCAAGCGGCGATACGCAAACGCCAGTTTTTTGCGGAACAATCGGGTGGTTTTCAACATCAGAGGCAATAATTATCGACTTGATGTGAGAATTGAGTATAAAAAACATATTGTAAGGATAGTACGTATCGGCACACACGCTGAGTACGATAAGTGGAGATTCTAGAGGAAAGAAGAAACGGAACGGTGCGAAAGGGGACAAAAAATGGAGACGCTAAAAGTTATAAAAACAGAAGAAGAATATGAACAGGTGATGGCGGAAATTGACAAACTGCTTGACCTTGACCCGGATGCAGGCACACCCAAAGCAGACCGCCTGGATTTACTGGTTTTGTTGGCGGAAGCATACGAAGCCGACATAGTGGATAATACGCCACCTACGCCACTGGAAGCCATAGAATTTCGGATGGAACAGCAAGAATTAACGCCACGTGACCTCATCCCTTACATAGGAAGTCGCAGCAAGGTGTCAGAAATTCTATCCGGGAAACGCGCTTTGACTTTACCTATGATTCGCGCCTTGCACATCGGATTGGGTATCCCTCTTGACGTGTTGGTAGCGGAAAACCCAGTCAATGCGTTTGAGCGGATTGACTGGGCACGATTCCCGGTCAAAGAAATGATAAAACGGGGGTGGATGGTTGCAAAAGGAAACTTAAAGAATTTTCTAACCCCTTTATCTACCCAAGCGGTTTTGTACCGCAAAAGTAGCAGCTTACGCTCTGTGCGCCAGATGGACGAGTATGCGCTTATGGCGTGGTCCGTGCGGGTGATGAACGTGGCATCCAATACGCCGCTTGCCGGTGCCTACATTTTTGGTTCCGTAGATTTTACATTTATGCAGGCACTGGTGCAGTTAAGCCGATATGATGACGGGCCATTACGTGCTCAAGCGTATTTGAGTCAATATGGTATTCCGTTGGTCATCGAAAAACACCTCCCGCGAACCTATTTAGATGGAGCAGCAATGAAAGCCTTGGATGGGACACCGATTGTCGCATTGACTTTGCGGTATGACCGCCTGGATAATTTCTGGTTTACCTTGATGCACGAGTTGGCTCACGTTTCCCTTCATCTATGTGAGGGCAAGGTAGAGTTTTTCTATGACGACCTCGATGTTCCATTGGATAACAAATACGAGCAAGAAGCCGACTCGTTGGCGAATCGCGTACTCATTCCCGAAGGGGCGTTGGATTTCAACCCTAATGCGCCGATTTTCACCGAGGACGTCGAAGACTTGGCAGAATCTCTCGGTATCCACCCAGCGATTGTTGCCGGGCGGATACGATTTGAACGTAAAGATTATCGCATTTTGAATAATCTGGTTGGACATCGAGAAGTGCGGAAGTTGTTCGATTTTTGAGGTTATTTTTATTAACTTTAAGGAGATAAATATGCCAAGCAAACTTGCACATCTATGGAATAACCATAATGGTTACCCATAATATGGCTGATTGGATTGAAAAAGCTGCTAAAGACGCAGGAAGATAGTCTGATCCTCGTGACAGGCAAGAAATTATCGACAAATTAAGTGACAGTGAAGCACTGTTGGTTTCATCCGATTATCCCGACAATTTTAATGCCACACCCCAGCCTTTACGCATTGTGGCGCACCCGCCTTTTAGTTTGGATAATGCGATACACTCGGTTTTGTCTCTGACATTATTGCACTATGGTTCAGAAAGAACACCGCGATTGCCGGTGACAACGCACTACGCCGATAAAATTTCAAAGATGGCTTCACGGGGAATAAAACCGGCTGCGCTTGATGGAAAGATACCGTTCTGGCTTTAGCACCCAACCCAACCAATAACTTTTGGCTTCAATACCGAGGAGCCCTAAAAGGACAACCCAATGACAACCAATAACACCGGTGAAAACCTAGAAAAATTCAAAGCCCTGCTCGCCGAACTTTTCCAATTTGACAGCGCCGACCTTGACTTTGGCATTTACGCCGTTCTCAACCGGCGCCGCGCCCAGATTGAAACCTTCATTAACCGCCAACTTGATACGGCAGTGAAACAGGGGATAGCCCTGCTCACCGATGGTGAAGCTAAACTGAAAGATACATTGGCTGATGCAAAGCAGACGCTCATTGCCGCCGCCGGTAATACCGCTCTGGATGGGGAAGGGAACGTCACCCCCGCTTACAAAAAACCGCCGCTGGGTGATGTTCCCGCTATTAAATCAGCCGTGGAAGCCTACGAAGCCGCCAAAGCCAATTCAGATAAGTTTGCCGTGCAGGAAGATACCAAAATCCACGTTTACGCCGACCTGCTCACCTTCTTTGACCGCTATTACGAAGACGGCGACTTCGTGACCAAACGCCGGTTCGGGCGCGATAAATACGCCGTGCCCTACAATGGCGAAGAAATCCATTTCCACTGGGCGAACGCCAACCAATACTACATCAAAAGCGGTGAACATTTCAACCGCTACAGTTTCACCCTGCCCGCCGTGCTGGGCGAAGACCGCGCCAAAGTGGTATTGTTCAAACTGGCAGCCGCCGAAATTGACCGCGATAATACCAAAAGCACCGAAAAACGCTTCTTTGTCCTCTCCACCGATGCCCCCTTCCACTGGGATGATACTGAGCGCACCCTCGCCCTGAACTTTGAGTACCGCGCCCTGACTGCCGAAGAAAAAATACGAGTAAGCACACGTAACCAGCAAAACAAACTCAATGACGAAGCCATTGCCACCCTCTCCGAAACCCTGCCCGGCATTGGCTTGAAAGCGCAATTGCTGGACGCCCCCGACGACACCCCGCCCCCGCTCATCAAACACCTGAACCGATTCACCGCCCGCAACACCTGCGATTTCTTCATCCATCGTGATTTGCGCGGCTTCCTGCGCCGGGAGTTGGACTATTACATCAAAAACGAAGTCCTGTCGCTGATAGACCTTGACCCCGACCGCCCCATCCTTGCCCGCGCCCGGTTGAAACGCGCCAAAACCGTGGAAGCCATTGCCCGCGACATCATTGATTTTCTGGCGCAGATTGAGGATTTTCAAAAGTACCTCTTTGAAAAACGGAAGTTTGTCACCCAAAGCGACTACTGCCTCACCCTCGATAAAATCCCCGAAGTAGTGTACGATGAATTGCTGCCCGAAATTTTGGTGAATGAGGCACAGCTTGCCACCTGGCGCGACCTGTACGCCTTCGACACGGAAACCGCGCCCGACCTATTTAACCCGGACGGCGCATTGGTGATGGACAAAGCCTTTACCGACCTGCACCCGCACTTGATGATTGATACCGCCTATTTTGACGATGCCTTCAAAGCAAAACTACTGGCGGCATTTGATGACATCGAAGGGGCATGCGACGGCTTGCTGGTTCACAGTGAGAATTTTCAAGCGTTGAACCTGTTGCTGCCACGTTATGAAGGCGGCGTAAAATGCTGCTACATTGACCCACCGTATAACACAGGCAATGATGGCTTCATTTACAGAGACAATGTACAACATTCCAGTTGGCTGTCTATGATGGAAAATCGTCTGCAACCGGCACGGGATATGTTGGCAGAAGATGGTGCAATTTTTGTAAGCATTGATGATAAAGAACTGGAAAACCTCATATTCTTGTTTAACTTGATTTATGGTAAGGATAATTGGTTGGCAACTTTGGCGAGGAGAACCAAGAGTGGTGGCGGAAGTGCAGCCCATCATTTTGCAGTGGAGCATGATTATGTCCTAAGCTGGGCAAAAGAAAAGATAAATACCAATCCATTTTTTGTAGAGTATGACCCTGAATATATTAGACGGTATGCGGAAGAAGATGCTGTTGGTCGGTATTTCTGGGATACTATGGAGCGGTCATCTACACAGACTACACCTTATACAATTGAGGCTCCTGATGGGACTATCTTGCACGGAAAATGGTTTCGCAGTGAAGCCCGTTTCAAAGATGACTTGCGAACTGGGGAAGTGAGATTTTTGAAAAAAGATGATGGCACTTGGTCTGTTCAATTTAAGCAACGGATGCCTAAAGGGAAAAAATTGCGCTCATTGTTGGCGGAAAAAGAGTATAAATCAAATCAACTTGAATTGGAACCATACAAACTTGAAGGCATTGTATCGTATCCGAAACCCACTTATTTGATTTACCGACTTACACAATCTGCAACTGAAAAACAAGATTATGTTATGGACTTCTTCGCCGGTTCCGGTACGACCGGGCACGCCGTAATGAACCTCAACCGCGAAGATGGCGGCAAGCGCAAATACATTCTGGTGGAAATGGGCGACCATTTCGATACCGTCCTGCGCCCGCGTCTGATGAAAGTGGCATACGCCGCCGATTGGAGAAACGGCAAACCCGTCCCCGGCAGCGAAGGGCAAGCGCAAATGTTCCACTATATCCGGCTGGAAAGTTACGAAGACGCACTCAATAATGTGCGCTTCATTGACCGCGATGACGAAAAGAACGCGCCGATGATTGCAATGCTGGACGCAATGGACGGTTACGACCGCCGTCATCTGCTTTTTTACGAAAGCCGCGATAACAGCCCCACCCTGGTGGATACCGGTGGTTTCAGCGATCCCTTCGATTATGCCCTCACCTTCAAAACGGGGGATGCACCCGGCGAAACGGAAAAACGCCCCGTGGATTTGGTTACCACGTTCAACTTCCTGCTCGGCTTGCAAGTGCAAACCCGGCGCGAATATCAAAATAACTGGGGGCGCGTGGTGTGCGTCACCGGGCTTGACCGCGCCGGAAATACGGTGGCCGTGCTGTGGCGC
>CAYZQQ010000210.1:0-6217 GCA_964480075.1 uncultured Anaerolineaceae bacterium | reverse complement strand
CCCGGCGACCCGATTGTGGGCTACATCACCCGGGGACGCGGCATCACCATCCACCGCAAAGATTGTCCCAATGTTTTAGGCACCACCGACCGCGACCGGTTGATTCAGGTGAATTGGGGCGGGCAAAAAACCGCCACCTATCCAGTCGTCATTCTCATTCAGGCGTTCAATCGGCTGGGATTGATGCGCGACCTTTCTGAAGTGATAGCCAACGAGCAAATCAATATCATCGATGTAACTATCGGCAACAAACAACACTTTGCCGATGTAACCATGTCGCTGGAAGTAACCGATGTATCGCAGTTAAAACGGGTGATGGACAAACTCGAACAACTGCCAAACATTATTGAGGTTAGTCGAAAAAGGTAATCTATGCCACAGTGTCTCTCCATTGCCGAAAATGACCGGCGTTATTTGGCGCAGGAATTGCACGACCGCACTGTTCAAACGTTATTACAAATGAATATACAGGTGAGTATTTGTCAGCAATATTTGCAAACAAACAACATTGATGCCCTGAGCGCCGAACTGGCTCTGCTGGAACAACAATCGGTCAGCGCATCGCGCCAAATCCGCGAACTCATTACCGATTTGCTTCCCCCGTTCACCGAAGATACCTCGTTTAAAACGTGGCTGCTGGCAGAAATTGATGAACACCGCCAACGCGGCGGCGCACCCGTTGCCAGCATCATGCCGGATGAAGCCATTTTGCTGTCGCCGGAACAGCAACTTGCCACCGCGCGCATTGTACAAGAAATTTTGCGTAACATTCGCAAACACTCGCAAGCCGATACCGTTGAGTTGACCGTGGGATTCAGCCCCGACCGCTTCCAACTCACCGTTATTGATGATGGGAAAGGCTTTGATGACCGCGCGCTCACCACCGCCATCTCAGAGAATGGCAGTGCGGGGATAGCGACCATGCGCTTGCGCGCCGAAGCCATCGGCGCAAAACTAACTATCAAATCGCGCCCGGACCACGGCACATTCGTTCAACTGACGGTTCCATTATGACCATTGCCTTCTATTTTTTAGCTTTCATCATCGCGCTGTTCGGGCTCAAATTTCTCTTCAGCGGATTAAACGCATTCATTATGTTTTTTAAGGTTGACCGGGTTTCGGTTCGCGCCAAACAACTCGTCATCCGCGATTTTATTATGGGCATTCTCTTTTTGGTGCTGGCAGTCGCCATCATCACCTGAGATGCTTTGCCCATTACCCATCCCCGTGCTAAACTTTATGCAGTGTGTTTTGGAAGCGTGATAAAATTATCGCGCCGAAAACGCCAATCCTCAATCCAAAAATTCAGAAACGGAATGCTATGACCTGGAAAAAATATCTGACCGATTATAATGAAGGCTTGGGCGTGGTCTATGAACGATTCGTCCTGAATGATTTTCTAACTGAAATGACCGAAAAATATCCCATCGAAACCGTGCTGGAAGCCCCTCTTTTTGGCATGGCTGGCGTCAGCGGCATTAATTCGTATTGGCTGGCAAAGCTGGGCAAGCAAGTCACGCTGGTGGACGATGATTCATTTCGGTTGGATGGTGTGAAACGCATTTGGGGCGAATTGGACGCGCCCGCAACCTTCCTCCATCACACCGACTGGGCGCATTTGCCGTTTGAAGACAACAGTTTCGACATGGTGTGGGAATGGGCGGGGCTGTGGTATCTGCCCGATGCAGAAGCGTTGCTGAAAGAATTGGTGCGCGTCTCGAAAAATCTGGTGTTTGTGGCAATGCCGAACAACATTCAGGTGGGCTACCAACTCCGCAAATACGTGATTGACCGCGATTTTTTCGACACGGTGGACGAGCGGTGGGTGAATATGCCGCGCATCAAACGGACGCTGGCGGCAGCAGGCGTGCGATTTGTGGATGAAGGCGTGCTCGATGTGCCGCCCTGGCCCGACACGGTGATGCCCGCCGCCGATGTGCTGAAACGACTCGGCATTAAAAGCAAAAAGCTCGACGCGCAATTCACGGGCGAAGGCTGGACATGGAATACGATGGATTACTATTTGGGCAAACAACCCGATTTATACGACCGCGTGATGAAATACGCTTGGCTTGACCATGTTCGATTGCCATGGCAAATCAAAACCATCTGGGCACACCATCGCTACGTTTTGGGAAGGGTGAAATAGTTTTCAGGTTTTCAGTGGTCAGCAATTGACCATTGCCCATTATACTTGCCATTGACAGCTTCTGCCGTATCATCGCCACGTTTTGGGAATGGTGAGAGTAAGATAGTTAGGATAGATAAAATTCAATCGTTATTTTACCTATACAAAAGGTTTTAAAAATGTCTAAACGTGATTATATTGGCGAGATACTTGCCAAGAAAGAAAGATTGTCCCCAAACAGCAAGAGATTGGAACAAATATCAGGAAGAGTTTTTCGATTACAAAAAACATTGATTTTTTTAGACCAATTAAAACCAAATAGCGATTTAATCAGTATTTTAGAAGAAGCAGAAGAAGAGTATAGTTTTGGGGAAATTAGCGATTTAACACAGAATTATTCTGAAATTCAATATGAAGCAATGCGGTATATCCCAATAGGGCTAGTTGCATGTATGGAAGGATATTTCCGCTTGGCTTACGCAGATTTGATAAATTTTGGAACTCCATACCGTGATAATGCATCTGAGTTTGATGTTAAATTTAGTATAGAATCAGCCATAGCTCTTGAACGTCACTCGCTTTCACTAGGAGACTTCATAGCTCATTTGTTAACTACAAATAATCTTTCAAATATTAATCATAATATGACTACATTAATCGGTAAAGATTTTCTTGAAATATTTAAAGTTATGCGTCCAAAATTAGAAACTCAAAATTCGCTATTTGAACAAGATAACGAACAAGTTAGTAATTGGGTACTAGGAAACGTACAACGCCTATTTGAACTTAGACATCTTTATTCTCACGAACCCGACCCCCCTGCAAACAAAAACGATATAGATAAAATTTCGGGGGGAATAGAAGCAGTGAAGGAATTTCTATGGGTTTCAGATACAATTATCAATGAAATGTTGCGTTAGTATAAAGATCATATATCACCTAAAACATTACTCACTAATCTTGATGGAGCACAAAATCGGCTGAGCCAAAAAGCTGACAACTGATAACTTTAAACTAAAAAAGGAACACACCATGAAAATACTTGTCACCGGCGGTGCCGGATTCATCGGCAGTAGCCTCACCGAAAGCCTGCTCAACCGCGGCGATACGATTATCGCCATTGACAATTTTAACGATTATTACGGCCCGGCGCGCAAATGGGCAAACGTCGCGCCCTTTGAAAATCACCCCAATTACACGCTCTACACCACCGATTTTCGCGACCGTGATGCCATCGCCGATATTTTGCAACGCCATAAACCGACCGCCGTCGCCCACCTTGGCGCGATGGGAAGCGTGCGCTATTCCATCACCCATCCACACCTTTACACCGCCGTCAACATCACTGGTTCGGTGAATGTACTGGACGCGGCGCAGAAAATCGGCGTGGAAAATTTTGTTTTTGCGTCCACTTCATCGGTTTACGGGCAAACGGACGACATTCCTTTTGTGGAAACCCAAACCACCGATTTTCCGCTCGCGCCCTATCCTGCCAGCAAAAAAGCGGTGGAAACGATGGGCTATGCCTACCACAATATGCACGGGTTGAATTTTACCGCACTGCGATTTTTCAACGTGTACGGTCCAAAGGGTCGCCCGGATATGATGCCGTACATCGTCACCGAAAAGCTGGTGCGGCACGAAGAAATCACGCTTTTCGACAACGGCAAAATGCGCCGCGATTGGACTTTCATTGACGACATCATCAGCGGAGTCATCGCCGCCATTGACCGTCCGTTGGGCTATGAACGCATCAATTTGGGGCGCGGCGAGCCGGTGTGGATGACCGACTTCATCGAAATTCTGGAAGAAATTACGGGCGAAAAAGCCATCATCGATGCCGTACCCACCCCCGCCAGCGAGCCGAAAGTCACGTTTGCCAATGTGGACAAAGCCCGCCGCCTGTTGGGGTACAATCCGCAAACATCGGTACCGGATGGATTGGCGGCGTTTTGGGCGTGGTATCAAGAAAATGTGATGCGTGATGCGTGATGCGTGAAGGGCTGAATCGCGACTGGCGTTTGTCAAATCACGGGGCACGTTTTCACAACATCATCTCAGAATGTAGGGGCGAACCTATGTGTTCACCCAGCGGAGCATCAGGGCAGACACACAGGTCTGCCCCTACCCTAAATTATTGATAAGATACTTTTCACGTTATAAACAAAGGATGAAACTCAATGACAAATAACCAAATTCTCAACTGGGGCATTATTTCCACCGCCAATATCAACCGCCGCTCAATTCCGCAATTGAAGATTTCCGCGCGGTCAACCCTGCGCGCCGTCGCCAGCCGAAACCTACCCCATGCGCGGGCATACGCCGCCGAATGGGACATTCCGCAAGCGTTTGGCAGTTATGACGCGCTGCTCGCATCGCCGGAGATTGACGCGGTGTATATTTCGCTGCCGCACAGCATGCACGCCGAATGGACGGTGAAAGCCGCCGCAGCGGGCAAACATATCCTATGCGAAAAACCGTTCGCGTTGACGGTGGCGGATGTGGATCGGATGGCGGATGCCGCTCGCGCCAACGGCGTGCAATTGATGGAAGCGTTTATGTACCGCACCACCCCGCTGATGGCAAAACTGCAATCGCTCATTGCCGGAGGGCTGATTGGACAGGTGAAACTCGTTCGCGCCAAATTTTCGTTTACGCTGGAAGATGAGAAAAATATCCGCCTGCAAAAAGAATTGGGCGGCGGCAGCACATGGGATGCAGGCGTATATCCGGTCAGTTTTTGTCAGGCGATTGCGGGGTCTGCCCCCGCCGAAGTGATGGCGTGGCAGCAACTCAATCAAAGCGGGGTGGAAGTGATGTTGACCGGACAGATGCGCTATCCCAACGGAATGTTAGCGCAAATTGACAGCGGATTTGCGTTGCCGTTCCGCCTCGGCGCAGAAGTTGTTGGCGAAAACGGGGTACTGTATGTGCCTGTACCGTGGTTCCCCGGGCTGGATGGGCGCGAAAGTGTCATCATCCACATTGCGCCGGACGATACCGAAACGCGCATCGAAGTTGAACCGAAAGACCCGTACTTGTGCGAAATTGAGGCGATGGAAGCGGCGATTTTCGACGGCGCACCGTTACCGGTCACGCTGGAAGAAAGCCGAAATCACGTGCGGACAATCGTCGCGCTGTATGAATCGGCGAAGACAGAAAACGTGGTTCAGTTGGACTGATTTTTCACAACAAAGGCACAAGGAAAAATAGCACACGGATGACACAGATTAAACTGATTTTCGCTGATTTTTTGAAATTTATCTGTGAAAATCTGTAACATCCGCGTCATCTGTGTTCCAATTTCTCTGTTTCTCTGTGGTTCAATAAAAAGGAGGGATAAATGACAAACGAAAAACTCGGATTCATCGGATTGGGCATTATGGGCATGGGCATGGCGCGAAATCTACTGAAAGCGGGGTTCGATGTCACTGTGTGGAATCGCACTACCGCGAAAATGGACACCCTCGCTGCGGAAGGCGCGCACACCACCGCCACCCCCGCCGGTCTCGCCGCGCAGTGCGATATAATTTTCGTGTGCGTCAGCGATACGCCCGATGTCGAAGCGGTGGTGCTGGGCGAAAACGGTGTCATTCACGGCGCGCACTCCGAGTCGCTGGTGGTGGACCATAGCACCATCAGCCCGATTGCCACGAAAGAAATCGCGGCGAAACTGAACGCCATCGGCGTACAAATGCTCGATGCGCCCATCAGCGGCGGCAGTGAAGGTGCGGCAAATGGTACGCTTTCCATCATGATTGGCGGCGACGCGGCGCAGGTGGAACGGGCGATGCCGTATCTGCGGACGATGGGCAAAACTATCACCCACGTTGGCGGTCAGGGTGACGGGCAGATGGTCAAGCTGGTGAACCAGATTTTGGTGGTCGGCAATGCGCTGGCGATGAGCGAAGCGCTGGTTTTCGCGCAGGCGGGCGGGCTCGATTTGGAAAAAACGTTCAACGCGGTGGCGAATGGTGCGGCGGGCAGTTGGATGTTCAGCAATCGCGCGCCGCAAATTCTCAACCGCGACTGGCATCCCGGTTTCACCATCGATTTACAGCAGAAAGACCTGCGGCTCGTCAAAGGTAC